>NZ_JAVVLT010000055.1:0-56803 GCF_036224885.1 Marinobacter sp. OP 3.4 | reverse complement strand
ATTATTAAAATCAGGCGAAATAGCCAACTGGACAACTAGGCTGACAGAGGGGGATCTCCTTACGCCGCTAACGGGGCTGTAGAAAAAGTCCCGCCCCTATTTTTGATCGCGCTCCTACGTAAAATCTGAATGTGTTTTCGGCCATATAAGTGTTCCAGATTTCAAGAGTAGGCCCTATTTTTAGATCATTTATTGATCAATTTCGACTCGAAATAGGCCTTCGACCTTTTTCTACAGCCTCAACGTCAAAATTTGCGGCAATTTTGGAGCGGCGAAGCCGCGGAGAAATTGTCCGACAACATTGACTTGTTAGGGCAAGGCACGCTACTCACAGAGATTTTCCACCTTTGGCTGATCATAGGCTAAAACGTCTATGCATTGATTTGAAAAGTAAAATGCATAGTGACGTATGTCCTCTCCTTTTCGCACGCCAGAAGAGATATGGTGTAGCTCATCAAGATACCAAGAGTCACCTACCTTAAAGCAACAACCATCAGCAGTGATCCCAGGGCCCCTCCTTGCGTCATTGAAACTGCTGGATTCTTCAATTGATGAGTAAGCAACGACGCAGTCAAACAAGATCCGATACATAGGGGAGGAGAGATTTTCGCCCCTTGCCAAGATTCGAAAGCCTTCGTAGTCGTCAAGCACCCCTTCACAGTTGAAACAGCCGCTTGGAAGCCAATTTTGGGCTATGTACGTCGAAGCCATGATTGTCCTAACATGTGTATATGAGCCCGGAAGACCACTTCGTCGGCGACTACTATGCACGGTGCCGAATTGCTGAAAAACCTTAAAAACCAACTTTAAATCACAGCATTAGTCGAAAAGCACCCAATTTAAACCACCGGCAAAACGGACGCCGCGACTCATATCCATGGTAGCCGATTAGCTGACCAAGACCATGATAACTCCCATTTTTTTCCAGATTTAACAACTTTCCCACAGATCATAGTCGCTATGATCATTTTTGCCCGACTGGAGAGAACGATCTTTGCTCACTGCTTCGGCTCAATCGCTGACCGGGCAGGGCGCTTGGCGTCTGCGTGAGAAAGACAATAAATGGCGGAAGGGTATGGGAGTCGAACCCACCAGGCGCGCGTTGCGCACCTCACCGGATTTGAAGTCCGGGCGCTCCACCGGGAAGCGATCCCCTTCCATTGTTCAGGGTTCGGCAGTGTAACCGGTTTCCTCGTTGTGTGAGAGGGTGACCGCCTGCCGCTGGCGGTAGGCCGGTTGTAGCCGGCGTTCCTCGTTGATGAAGGCGGTAACGCCGGCACGGTCCAGGTATTCCAGTACGCTGACGGTCAGGCGGCGGCCGATGCCGGAGCGGTCCCGGTAGGCGCGGGCGTCGAACGCGCCTGTGGGTGACTGTTCCGCCAGTTCTACCGCGATGGCCGCCAGCTCCGCCACGGATTCCGGTCGGTAGAACCGGTTGGGTGCCACGGCGACCAGCTGGCCCAGGCGATCCATTCGCTCCAGGAAGGCCAGCATGTCGTCCCGTGTCAGGCCCAGGGCTTCCGCCAGTTCACCGGCAATCGGCGGTTTCAGGCCGGTGCCCTCCAGTTGGTCCAGCACCCGTTCCAGCAAAGCCTGATCGGTGGGCTCCAGCCTGGGACGGTAGTCCGGTCGGCGGAAGCGAAAGCCGCTGCGGCTCAGTTCCCCCTGATCGATCAGTGCCTGCAGCAGTCGGTGACGTACCGGCTGGTCCAGAGGCGGGCCCGGCAGGTGGGTCAGTTCCGCTTCCGTGGGGCCGATCCGGTCCGGGTAGTCCCGGTGCCACTGGTCCAGGCGCTCCAGCAGGCGTGACTGCAACCCCGTCCAGTGTTCTGCGGCAAAGGCAAGACGTTGATGCCCCGCCCGGATCACCATTGGGCGCAGCCGCCCCAGCAGTTCCTGCAGTCGGTCGTCGGTCAGGTTGTTGGCCCTGGCGAATTGGTCCAGGTCCACACCCTGTGCCAGCGCCTGCAACCGGGCGTGCAGACGGCCGGTTGCATCCCGGCTGGCCGACAGGGCCGCCAGCAGTTGTGTGCGGCTCGCCGACGATCGCCCCCGCTGCAGACCGAACGGATCCAGCACCTCACCGCCGCCCAGCGTTACGTTCATGGCCGGGTCCCGCAGGATGACCCGGTCCCCGACACAGGCCTGCACCGGGGCGGACAGCATCAGTTGGGCGAGCAGCGGCGAAGCATCTTCACCTAACGCGAGTACCACCACCCGACCACTGACAGCGGCAGCGCCGATATGCATCACAAGCGCACCGCGATGTAACCGGGCCCCGGGCTGCAAGGTCAGCCGTACGTCCAGCCGGTCCGTGGGCTGGTACAACCAGGGAGCCACCAGCCAGTCGCCCCGGCTGATCCCGTCGCGGTCGATATTGCCGGACAGGTTCACGGCACAGCGGCTGCCCGCAGGTACCTGTTCCACATCCTCACCGTGCATCTGGAGCCCGCGGATACGTACCTTGATCCCGGATGGGGCGACCGTGAGGGCATCCTCCCGGTGCAGGCAACCGTCGGTCAGCGTGCCGGTCACCACGCAACCGCTGCCCTTGACGGTAAAACTGCGGTCCACCACCAGTCGTGCCCCTGCCTCGGGCGGCGCCGGTTGCTCTGATCGTTCAGCGGCCTGCTCCGCCAGCCACGCCTGCAATGCTGGCACGCCATCACCGGTGATTCCGGATACGGGAAACAGCGGCGCCCCCGCCAGACCGGTATCGGCCAAGAGTGTGGTCACTTCGGTCCTGACCTCCTCAAGGCGCTCGGGGGTCACCCGGTCCGCCCGGGTCAGCGCCACCAGGCCGTTGGTGACGCCCAGCAGGTCCAGGATGGCAAGATGCTCCCGGGTCTGGGGCATGGGGCCGTCGTCCGCCGCCACTACCAGCATCACCGCATCCACCGCCGTCACCCCGGCCACCATGTTGCGGATGAACTTTTCGTGGCCCGGCACATCCACAAAGCCGATCCAGGCCCCGGCCTCGGTCCGCGCCCAGGCGAACCCCAGGTCGATGGTCAGGCCGCGACGCTTTTCCTCTGCCAGGCGGTCGGTGTCCTCACCGGTCAGGGCGTGGATCAGGGTGGTCTTGCCATGGTCCACATGGCCGGCGGTGGCCACAATCACGGCTCGCTGCCCCCGGCCTCTAGCTGGGCAACCAGAGGCCCGGCGTCCTCCAGGCAACGGCAATCCAGCAACAGCGCCTCATCGGCGATACGTCCGATCACGGGGATGGGCAACTGGCGCAGGCGCGAGGACAGTGCCTTGAGCTGCCGGCCACGGTGGCGTTTGTTGCCACCCTGGGGCGTCAGCCGCACGGCGGCGCTGGGCAGCAGGTCCAGGGGCAGCGAACCACTGCCGATCTGGCTTCGGACCTCGGTGACATCCAGGTGCCAGTCCTGCCCGGCCCACCGGGACAGCGGCCCGATGAGGGTGTCAGCGGTCTGCCGGATGGCGGGTTCCGGGCGGGACAGCAGCCGCAGGGCGGGCACCCGTTGGGCCACGATGTCGGGATTGCCGTACAGGCGCAGCACCGCTTCCAGGGCCGCGAGGGTCTGTTTGTCGCAGCGCAGGGCCCGTTTCAGGGGGTTCTTCCTGATCTTCGCGATCAGGTCCCGACGGCCGGCGATGATGCCCGCCTGGGGACCGCCCAGCAGCTTGTCACCGCTGAAGGTGACCACGTCGACGCCCTGCTCCAGGGTACCCCGCACTGTGGGCTCGGCGGGCAGGCCCAGGGTGGTCATGTCCAGCAGACTGCCGCTGCCCAGGTCCACCGCCAGGGGGATCTGGTGGGTGTGGGCGATGGTGGCCAGGTCGGCTTCCGCTACCTCGGCGGTAAAACCTTCGATGCGGTAATTGCTGGTATGGGCTTTCATCAGCAGGCCCGTCCGGCTGCTGATGCCTTCCTCGAAATCCCGGGGATGGGTCCGGTTGGTGGTGCCTACTTCATGGAGCTTGCAGCCGGCCCGGGCCATGATGTCCGGCAGACGGAAGGCGCCGCCGATCTCGATCAGCTCGCCCCGGGACACAACCACTTCCTTGCGCCGGGCCAGGGTATTGAGTACCAGCAGCACGGCGGCGACGTTGTTGTTGACCACGGTGGCGGCCTCGGCGCCGGTCAGGCGGCAGACCCAGTCTTCCACATGGTCGTCCCGGTCACCGCGCTTGCCTTTCTCCAGATCGAATTCCAGGTTGGAGGCACCGGAGGCCACCGCCACCATGGCCTCGATGGCTTCCTGTGGCAGGGGCGCGCGGCCGAGGTTGGTGTGCAGCACGGTACCGGTGAGGTTGAACACCCGGCGCTGGGAGGGGGATACGGTGGACAGCACCGACTGTTCCACGTCGGCGGCGAAATCGGTGTCGTTAAAGGGCTCCGCCTGCTCGCGCCACTGCGCCAGCAAATTGCGCACGGCTTCCAGCACCAGCGGGCGGCCATGGATAGCACTGAGCCGGGCCATGACTGGCCAGGCAAGGAGTTGGTCTACAGAGGGTGGCCGTAGCCGAACATCCTCCGTCGAAATGGATTCAGAAGAAGTCATTGGTTCCGCCGTTCCTGGCGGAACCAGGAACGTTTACTCCGTGTGAGTCAGTAGCCGGACAATCTCCTCCAGGGCCTCATCCGCCAGCGCCCGCATCTCGTCATCGGTGCGGTCCTGTATCGGGTGACCCACGAACACCATGGCCGGCTCGAAGCCCAGGGTTTTCGACTGGGCCGCCGCGGCCTGGATGAATTCGCTGGAGGCAACGCCTACGCCCGGGATGTTGCGACCTTCCAGGTCTGCGATGTCATGTGTACAACACGACGTGCAGGAACCTCAGTCGGCAAGCCCTTCCACCACCAGGTCTATCTCACCGGCCATCTGTTGCTTCAGCTCGGTGGGCGCGACCCGGGTGAACGTGGGCTTGCGGTAGCGTTTGACGGTCACCTCCATGGCACCGAGACGTTCCTCGATGCGGTCCAGGAACACGTCACCCCGCGGCTTGGAGATATCCAGCAGTCCGACGGTCTTGCCCGCCAGGCTGTCGGGGCGGGCCAGCCTGGCCCTCACCGCGGGTGACAGCTCGCCCGTAGGGTCGAGCATCACGCTTGTGTGTGTCATACCTTCACCTCTCTGGTTACAGGACTGGAACCGACCGGACCGGACGCGGCCCAGCCGGCAATCACGGCAGAAAACAGGCCGGCGGTGCCGCCAGCCCGGACAATCAGCAAGCCGCCGGGGCGGAACTTGGGCACGGTCTTGTCCCGGAACTGCTCCGGGATGCCCTCGGCGATGCCGCCCGCGCCGGCGACCATTTCCTCGCCGGGGAACTGGAGCAGGCTTTCCAGTTCCTGGAGCAAACGGGCCTTGGTCCAGCCCGCCTCAATGAATACCCGGCTGTGTTCCGGCGAGACCACCAGCACCGCGTCGCCGGCCATGGCCATCTTGGGATGATCCACCGCCCTCAGGGCCAGGGCAAAGGACCTGGCCAGGGATTCCGGGTTGCGGGACTTCTGGTCGACGATGCCCTGCACGCCCTCCGCCGCAAACAGGGTGACGGCGGAGTTGCCGGAGGGCACGCCCCGCTCCTCCGCCAGCGGCAGCCATTCGCTGTCCTCCGCTTCGGCAAAACAGAAGGTGTACTTGCCCGGCGTGCCCAGGGTGGCCCGGTCGATCTCGCCGGGACGGCCACCCCCCACATTGCGGACGATCAGTTGCAGGGCGCGGCCAATGGTGGCGTTGGCGCGATTGCCCTGCCCCAGGGCGTTGCCACCGGAGTTCATACCGATGGATTTCGCCACCGGGCCATTAACAATGATCATTGGGCCGGCGAACATGGTGGTGCACAGCAGGCCATGGAGGCCGAACTCGTCGGTGAGCGCCGCTTCCAGGGCCGCCAGCACCACCGGCATGTACTCGGGTTTGCAGCCGGCCATGACGGCGTTAATGGCCACCTTCTCCACGGTGCAGGGCGCCAGGTCCGGTGGTACCAGGCCGATTTCCTCGGCCGGATCCCGGTCGGTGCCCTTGAGCATCCGCAGCACCCGTTCCGGTGTCGGCGGCACCACCGGCAGGCCATCGCTCCAGCCCCGCTCGTAGCAGGCTTCGATCAGGTCGTCGGCATCGGTGTCAATCTCGCGGGCACTCAGGCGGGTATCGCCGAACTGCAGCTCCAGTTTCTCGGCAATGCCCGGTTCCAGGGTTTTGGAGCCGCAGCCGGGGCGCATCAGGGGCAGGTCGTTGCCCAGCCCGGCGATGCCGGTCAGCTTCTGCCAGTCTTCCCGGTGCCAGCCGTAGGTGCGTTCCACTTCCTGGCCGTTCTCGACCCGGATCAGGGTGGGCACGAACTCGGTGTTCAGGCGAAAGGAGTGTTCAAGCGTGGCGTCATGCTGGGCACCTGCGACGCCTTCAGCAAACGTCGGATCATCCTGGGAGTAGACGGTCAGCGGCCCGGCCTCGCGGTCAATGTCCGCCAGCAGGGGTTCGATCAGTTGGCATGTCGGGCAGTCACGCTTGGCGACCACAATCAGGCCATCGGGTAATGGGGGCATAGTCAGGGTTCCGCCCGGTTTCCGGGTCTTGTTGTCCATTCGTATAGGACCACAGCATAGCAAGCGCCCGCCAAAAATCGAGCGCTTGTCCGAAAAATTAACCCAATTGAGATCGGGCCGGGCCTGTGAAACAGTATCTTCCAATGGAAACCGACAGGAAGGCCCATGAAGACCGTCTACTCTCCCCTGCACCATCGCCGTACCGCCACCTCAGAGCTGGACGGCGGCCTGCTGATCGAACCCCACGAGCGTCCGTCCCGCGCCGAGACCATCCTGCGGCGCGTAACGGATCAGGCGTTGGGGGAGATTGTCAAACCTGACGCCTTCGGACTGGAGCCGATTCTCCGCATTCACACCCCGAAGTACGTGTCCTTCCTGGAAACCTGCTGGCAGGAGTGGTCGTCTGCAGGCAAACCCGGCGAGGCCATCCCCCAGTTCTGGCCCGCCCGGGGCATGCGCCAGCGGCCAACGTCCGACATTGATGGCAGGCTGGGCTACTACGCGTTGGGAGCGGACACCTCCATTACCGACGGCACCTGGGAAGCCGCCCGGGCGTCGGTGGACGTCGCCCTCACCGCCCGGAAACTGGTCGCCAACGGCGAACGCGCCGCCTTCGCCCTGTGCCGCCCACCTGGCCACCACGCGGCGGCGGACCTGTTCGGCGGCTACTGCTTCTTCAACAATGCCGGCATCGTCGCCCAGGCGTTCCTGGACCAGGGTGCCAAACGGGTGGCCATCCTGGATGTGGACTTCCACCATGGCAACGGCACCCAGAGCATTTTCTATGATCGCAGCGATGTGCTGACCATCAGCCTCCACGGCGACCCGGATCGGGTGTTCCCCCACTTCCTGGGGTACGAAGATGAAACCGGCGAAGGGGATGGTGAAGGCTATAACCTGAACATCGTCTATCCACCCGGAACGCCGTTCAGCCAATGGCGGGAAGGGCTGGAAACCGCCTGCCGGCGTATTGCCGAGTTCCAGCCGGACGCGCTGGTGGTACCGCTGGGCGTGGATACCTTCGAGGGGGATCCGATTTCGTTCTTCAGGCTGAAATCAGAGGACTACCTGGAAGTGGGGGAACGACTGGGTCAGCTTGGGCTGCCGACCGTAATCACCATGGAGGGTGGATACGACGTGGATGCGATTGGGGTGAACGTGGCGAACGTGCTGGCAGGGTTCGATCGGTCGCCCTGACCAGCCTATCTTCGTAGCCCGTCAGGCGTGGTTATCGAGCTGACTCCGCCCGGGTCCAGGTCGACGTCCGCCCAAACAGCGGCACGCCTACATACCCCCGCAACTCCAGGGTATCGGGCTCTTCCAGGGACACCTTGGCGTTGTAGGTCTTGCCGCTTTCCGGGTCGTAGACCTGGCCGTCTTCCCAGGTTTCGCCATCGCCACTGGCCTTGAGGCCCCAGACGATCTTCAGGCCTTCGATGGGACGGTCACGGAGCTCGGGTTCCGGGTTTTCGGCGTCGACTTTGGGGTTACCCTCGTCATCCAGGGGTTCCTCCAGCCAGACGATGTGGCCGCACAGCTCATCACCACAGGATTCAAGCTGTACCTGGGCGCTGTCGTCTTCGGTATTCCAGAGGCCTTGTGGATCGGCCGCGTAGGCTTCGCGGACAGCAAGGAAGGACAGGACAACCGCCATGGCGGTCAGCACATTCAGTTTGGTCTTCATGGTGCGGATCTCATTGTTTTTGTTATTCCCGTCTTCAGCGGGAGTACGGCAAGAATATCGGGCACGCACGGGAATTTCCAGACCCTTTTCGCACAACCTGAATCCAGGGCAGACAACCCGCCTGCCCTGGCGTTGTTGGTGTTATTGCAGCGTTGCCCGCACCACCGTGTTGGTGTCGGTGCCGAACCAGAACGCCCTTTCCTCGGGGTCGAATACCATATGGCGAACGGTGCCTCCCCCGCTGGGAATAGTGGCCGGCTCGGAGAAGGTCTCCGTCTCCGGGTCAAACCCGATCAGGCGGTTGGGATTGTCGCCGGTTTCCACAAACCAGGGCCTCCCCTGGTCATCCAGTGCCATGGCGTAAGGGCGGGCGTCAGCACCACCGGGAATCGGCCATTCCTGGATGTCGCCGCTGCTGATCTCGTACCGGCCCAGGAAACCCTCCGCGTAGTCCACATACCAGAGCTGACCATCGTCGGTAATATCCAGCCGCCGCGGACGGGCGCCCTCCCTGGGCAGCTCAACCTCGTGGATCTCTCCTTTCGCGTCCACCGTGGCCAGCTTGTTGGTACCGAACAGCGCCACCCACGGCCGGTTCTCCTGGCTGACCACAATGCCGTAGGGTCGGGCCCATTCGGTTTCCACATCGAACATGCGGAAGTCGTGCTGGTCCACGTCCAGCCAGCCGATGCGGTTGCCGCCCTGCTCCGTAAAGAAAATATCGCCGTTGGAGTCGAAGGCCATGGTGTGCACATCCTTGGGTCCATCCCCGTGGGGTTTGAACTTGCGGATGTCGCCGGTTTCCGGGTCGATCAGGCCGATATGTTCCGCCTGGTTGCCGGCATAGAAGGCGCCGCGTTCATCGGCGATGACGTTGTGGGGGCCGGTGCCCGGGTCCAGGCGGTAGCGTTTCAGGTCACCGGTTTCCGGGTTCAGGGTGGCCACGTAGTCACCGGCCTGCCCCACGAACCAGATGGTGTTCTCCTGCGGGCCCACCCAGGGGTCCCGGGGGCGGGTGTTGTCCCAGGGAACCTTCCATTCCTTCAGCGCCGGGGTGGCGGGGGTTTCCGCCTGCGCCGGCAGCACCGACCAGGCCGCTGTCATTATGGCTAGAACACAGAGTGTACGTTTCATCGTCGTTCTCCCTGGAGCAGGTCCTTTGGTTCAATCCACTGTCTTTGGTTCACTCCACTGTCTTTGACTCACTATAGTACGAAAGGTCTGGCTGAAAGATGGCGGGCAAGTTCCCCCCTCCTGAGCGGATCAGGGCATGACCACGGCCACCATCACCGGGATAAACACCAGCGCAAACAGCGTGCTGAGCAATGCCGTGCCGGCCGCCTGCCGTGGCGCGGTGTCCAGCAGGGTGGCAATCACCACGGTATTGGCGGCAATGGGCGTAATGGAGATCAGGAAGATGGCCTGGTGGACGGCGGTATCGTAGATGCCCAGCACGCTGGCATCCAGCCACCACAGCCCCAGGGCCACCAGAGGCCAGACCAGGAACTTGCCGGAAAAGGCCAGCCCGGTGAAGCGGATATTGCCCGCCAGCCCCCGGAAACTGAGGATGCCCATGCCGATGATCATCATGCCCAGGATACTGTAGGCGCCCCGCAGGTTGTCGAACAGGGGCACCAGTACCTGGGGGATCCCGATGCCGGACAGGTTCAGCACCACCGCCAGCAGGAAGGCGTACACCGACGGCAACCGGGCTACCCTTACCAGGGCGTCGCGAATGCCATAACGCCCCCGGGCCGCCAGGTAGAAGCCCACGGAGTTCTCGAACAGGGTGGTGCCCAACATGCAGACGATATACAGCGCCAGCCCCTGCTCGCCGAACAGCAGCAGGGCCACCGGTATACCGAAATAGCCGGTATTGCCGGTGCCCACGGACAGGGGAATGATACTGGCACTGCCGTCGTGCAGCAGCCGCCGGGCCAGCCACAGGAGGGCAAGACCGATGGCCGAGCAGATCAGGAACACGATAAACGGCAGCAGGATGACGGACGGCGACAGGGGCGCCGCCATGACACCGGAGAACACCACGGACGGCGTCACGATATACAGCATGATGCCGGCGATATGGCGACCACTGGCCTCCAGGTAACGACCGGCCAGCCAGCCCAGGGCAACCGTGATATAAAGCGGGAGGAGTTTGTATAGGAGGGCCAGGGCTGCGGTCATGATGTCTCCGGTCTGGGAAGACGCCATTGTACCCCTGCCCGAGGTCGGGAAACACCGTTGCCACGCCGGCACGCCCCGTACCCCGTCGAAAAGTGGACATGATCTATGTCATTTCACGGAAGGCGGGCATAATGGAATAATCCTGTTGCATTCTTGACCAGGCTGATGCGAACCATGAGCGATCCCCACGAGCACGGCGCCCCGAATCCACCGGCATCCTCTCCCTGCCTGCTGGATTCCTGCCAGCCGGAATTTGCCCGGCAGGCCGGCCCCCAACCGTCCCTTGCGCTGCTGAACAGTCTGAGCCGGGTATTTGGTATCCGCCTGCACAGCCGGCAGACGGACTCACCGGAGCGTCGCTACCTGGAGGTTCTGGCCCGGCTGTTCCAGGTTCGCCGGGTGGACCCGGAGACCACCCTGGAACAGCATGACAGCCCCTGGTCCCACGTCTACCTGATCCAGCACGGTGTCATGCGCCTGTACCGCGAGGCGCCGAGCGGCCGAATCGCGGTGCATCATTTCTTCTCGGAAGGTGACCTGGTGTGGCCGGTGTTCGGTCGTACCCGGACCAGGCGCAATACCCTGTGCCTGACGTCGGTCACCCACTGCACCCTGTGGATGGCCAGCTTCCCGGCGTTCCGCTCCGCCGTCACCAGTCGTGGCGACGGCGCCTGGGCCCGCTTTGCCCTGTCGCTGACCGAAGAACTGGCGGAACTGACCAGCATGCGGGAGTTCCGCAAGCAGACCATGCCGGCAAAGGACCGCTACCGGTTGTTGCTGGAGGAATATCCGGAGCTGGTCCGGCGGGTGCCGGACAATCAACTGGCGGCCTGGCTGGGGGTGGTGCCGGCAACATTCTCACGGCTGAAGAACGCCAGGTAGCCCCATTCAAATGACCATCGGGTTAACCGCGAACCGGGTCACGCCACGGTGACTGACGATTTTTTAACCACCCTGAAACCATCAACAATCGCATCGCCGGCTGATATCTAGAGCGCTGTAAATAAACCGCATTATCGAGATCAAGGGATTTGCCGGGGAGGGTACCTGTCGCAACAGAAGGGACAACACGCCGCCGCCCAACCCGTGTTCGCTGCGCGAACTGTGATAACCTCACTCAACATATTTCGCACCCGTGCAGCCCGGTAAGACAACGTCATGACCATTATCGAATCCCGCCCCACAACCATCCATGATCGCATCGAGGAATGGCTTAACAGCGCCACCCATGGCATCGGTGCCATCCTCAGTGTCATCGGAACGGCGGCCCTGATCATCGCTGCCGGCCAGCTTGGCGATGTCTGGAAGGTGGTGAGTTTCAGTATCTTTGGTGCCACCCTGATCCTGCTGTACCTGGCGTCCGCCTTCTACCACGGCAGCCGCAGCCCGAAACTCAGGTCGACCTTCAAGACCCTGGACCACTGTGCCATTTTCCTGCTCATCGCGGGCACCTATACGCCCTTCCTGCTGGTTAACATGCGGGGGACTGTGGGGTGGACCTTCTTTTCCATTATCTGGTCACTGGCCGTTACCGGCGTGGTCCTGAAGATAATCTTCAAACACCGGTTCAGGCTGGTTCGGGTGGGTATCTACCTGGCCATGGGCTGGCTGATCGTGTTCGCTTCCGCCGACCTGATGAACAGTCTCAGTGAGACCGGACTGAGGCTGATCATTGCCGGCGGCCTGGTTTACACCATCGGGGTGATCTTCTACCTGATGGACCGCATCCCCTACATGCATGCGGTGTGGCACCTGTTCGTGATTGGCGGCAGCGCCTGTCATTTCAGCGCCATCTACCTCGGCGTCCTGCCCCATACCACCTGACCCCGGGGTGGTCCCATGCGGACCACCCGCGGGCTGTCGTGCCACGACTATGAGTGGCTACCTCTTATTATCCGATGCGCCTGACTGGCTACCACTACCGGGGTACACGCTGCAACCTACTGTTATTAAAGAACTAAAACGGCAGAAAAACCTCCCGCACCGGCATCCTCATTGCCAACACCAGGTGGCGACAGTCGTCCTTGTCATTTATCAATTTCCGTACTCCAGGGGCTGACTAGAGTCTCCACAGACCCTATCAAAACAGCCACCTGGAGTGCATGAATATGGTGACATCGGACGCACTGGATAAGCGGGGCCAGAACCGGGCCCTGGCCATATCCACCTTCGCCTTCACCCTGTGTTTTGCGGTGTGGACCATCTTTTCCATCATCGGCATCAAGCTCAAGCAGGATTTCGGACTGTCCGATACCCAGCTCGGCCTGCTGATGGCCACCCCCATCCTGACGGGCTCCATCAGCCGGCTATTCCTGGGCATCTGGACCGACCGGTTCGGCGGTCGCAAGGTATTCAGCCTGCTGATGCTGATCACCGCTGCCTGTGTCTACCTGCTCACCTTTGCCAACAGCTATTACCTGCTGCTGGTTGGCGCCCTGGGTGTCGGCCTGGCCGGTGGCGGCTTCATCGTGGGGGTAACCTATACCTCGGCCTGGTTCGAGCCCGGCAAGCAGGGCACGGCCCTGGGCATCTTCGGTGCCGGCAACGTGGGCGCGGCCATTACCAACTTCGGCGCGCCCTTCCTGCTGGTGGCGCTGGGTTGGCAGAACACCGCCCTGGTCTACGCCACTGTCATGGCGGTGATGGGGGTGGCCTTCCTGTTCCTGGCGAAGGAGGACCCGCTGGCGGAAGAACGGGCGGAGCGCCGTAAGCAGTCGTTCCTGGCCCAGCTCAGTCCACTGGCTGACCTACGGGTGTGGCGATTCTCCCTGTACTACTTCTTCGTGTTCGGAGCCTTCGTGGCCCTGGCCCTGTGGCTGCCCCATTACCTGATCCAGGTCTACGGCCTGGATATCAAGACCGCCGGTATCATTGCCGCCCTGTACACCATTCCCGCCTCCCTGTTCCGCATCCTGGGGGGATGGATGTCCGACAGGTACGGCGCCCGCCGGGTGATGTACTGGACCTTTATCGCATCGGCCATCTGCACCTTCCTGCTCAGCTACCCTCCCACCGAGTACGTGGTGCATGGTATTCACGGCGAGATCAGTTTCAGTCTGTCCATGAGCCTGGCTGGTTTCGTGGTGCTGACGTTCGTACTGGGCTTTTTCATGTCCCTGGGCAAGGCCGCGGTGTTCAAGCATATTCCGGTCTACTACCCGAAGAGCGTGGGCGCCGTCGGTGGCGTGGTTGGCATGATCGGCGGCCTGGGCGGCTTTTTCCTGCCCCTCACCTTCGGCATGCTCAATGACGTGATCGGCGTCTACCAGAGCACATTCATGCTGCTTTTCGTGATTGTTGCCGGTGCCCTGGCCTGGATGCACTACGCCATCCGCAGTGCCGAACGCATCGAATGGACCGCCCGGGAAGAGAAGACCGACCTGCCGGAACTGTCCACGCCCAACGCCTTCGTGCTTGAGGACTGGCGCCCGGAAGATCCCGAATTCTGGGAGGCCAGGGGCAGGCATATTGCCAAGCGCAATCTGTGGATTTCCATTCCCAACCTGTTCCTCGCCTTTGCGGTGTGGACCATCTGGAGCATCCTGGTGGTGAAGATGCCCCAGCTGGGCTTCGAATACAGCTCGAACCAGCTGTTCTGGCTGGCGGCACTGCCCGCCCTTTCCGGCGCCACCCTGCGGATCTTCTACAGTTTTATGGTGCCCATCTTCGGGGGGCGGCGCTGGACGGCCATTTCCACGGCCTCGCTGCTGCTGCCCTGCCTGTGGATCGGCTTTGCCATCCAGAATACCGATACGCCCTACCTGATCATGCTGATCCTGGCACTGCTATGCGGTTTCGGTGGCGGTAACTTTGCCTCCAGCATGGCGAATATCAGCTTCTTCTATCCGCAGGCCCGGAAAGGTGGCGCCATGGGCATGAATGCCGGGCTGGGTAACCTGGGGGTATCCGGCATGCAACTGCTGGGGCCGCTGGTGATTGCCATCAGCCTGTTCGGCCCCATTGGCGGCGAACCACTGATCATCCAGCAGGGGGCCAACGCCGGTGAGCCGCTTTGGCTGCAGAACGCCGCCTTCCTGTGGGTACCGCTGATCATCCTGGGCAGTGTGGCCGCCTGGTTCGGCATGAACGACATTGCCGACGCCAAGGCCAGCTTCAGGGAGCAGGCGGTGATTTTCAGACGCAAGGACAACTGGCTGATGTGCTGGCTCTACCTGGGCATGTTCGGCAGCTTTATCGGCTTTGCCGCCGGCTTCCCCCTGCTTTCGGGCATGCAGTTCCCGGACGTGGACCCGGTGAAGTACGCCTTCCTGGGGCCACTGGTGGGCGCCCTGGCCCGCCCCCTCGGCGGCGTCCTCGCCGACAGGCTGGGCGGTGCCACCGTTACCCTGTGGACCTTCGCGGTCATGATTGCTGGCGTGTTCGGCGTGTTGTTCTTCCTGCCCAACGAACTGACCCCGGGCAGCTTCTGGGGCTTCTTCGGCTGCTTCCTGGTACTTTTCGTGGCAACCGGCATTGGCAATGGATCCACCTTCCGCATGGTACCGGTGATCTTCCGCAACCTGCTGGGGCGCGAGATGCCCGGCAAGCCGGAGGAGGCCCAGAAGGCCGCCAATCGGGAGTCCGCGGCGGTGCTCGGCTTCATCTCCGCCTTTGCCGCGTATGGCGGATTCTTCATTCCCAAGGCCTATGGTTCCTCCATCGACCTGACGGGCGGCGTGGCGGCGGCACTCGTCGGTTTCATTGCTTTCTACGTCAGTTGTTTGCTGGTCACCTGGTGGTTCTACGCCAGGAAGAACGCACCCTCTCCCTGTTGATACACACCATCCCCTACAGCCCCCGGAAACGGGGGCTTTTGCGTTATACTGACCCATTGATCAACGGCAGGAGCGCGTCATGGCAAAGTGGCTGGTGAAAAGTGAGCCCGATGAGTGTGGCATCGACGACTTCGCCACAGCTCCGGATCGGGTGATTCCCTGGGACGGTGTCCGGAACTACCAGGCCCGTAATTTCCTCCGCCAGATGAATGAGGGTGACCAGGTGCTCCTCTACCACTCCAGTTGCCGGCATATCGGTGTCGCTGGCGTGGTGACCGTGGTGCGGGCGGCCTACCCGGATCCGACCCAGTTTGATCCATCATCCCCCTACCATGACCCCAAAGCCACCCGGGAGAAGCCCCGCTGGGACGCGGTGGACATGCAGTTTGTCCGCAAGCTGCCACGCATCATTCCGCTGGCCGAACTCAAGGCCATCCCGGCACTGGCAGACATGCCCCTGGTCCGCAAGGGCAACCGGCTGTCGGTGATGCCGGTTACCGACGATGAATGGGCTGCCATCCCCGACCCGGGATAGCATCGGCCCGCCCACTGTCATCACAGCACGATAGTCTGTACCACGCCCCAAACCGGCATTATCATTCCCCCGATTTGTCCTTCCGGAGCTGTAGTCATGTCTGCCGAATCATCCCCCCTATCGGGCTTCCAGCAATTGCGCCGAATTGAATCCAGCAAGATCTTCCAGGGTGTGGTCATCACCATCATCATCCTGTCCGCGCTGACCATCGGGGCAAAGACCTATGACCTGCCACCATTGGTGGAAGGTGCCCTGACCGCCATGGACAACGCCATTACCCTGTTCTTCCTGGTCGAGATCCTGTTCCGCTTTGCCGCCTGCCCCAACAGGAAGCGCTTCCTGCTGGATGGCTGGAACCTGTTCGACACCCTGGTGGTCATCGGTAGCCTGATCCCCCTGGACAATTCCGAAGCGGTACTGCTGGGGCGCCTGCTGCGGGTGTTCCGGGTGCTGCGGCTGGTGTCCGTGGTGCCTGAACTGAGGTTCCTGATCAACTCGCTGCTCAAGGCCATTCCCCGCATGGGTTACATCGCCCTGCTGATGTTCATCATTTTCTATATCTATGCCGCCATGGGATCCATGTTCTTTGCCGGAGTCGATGAAACCCTGTGGGGCGACGTGGCCATCTCCATGCTGACCCTGTTCCGGATCGCCACCTTCGAGGACTGGACCGACGTCATGTACGCCACCATGGAGGCCTACCCCCTGAGCTGGCTGTACTACCTGACGTTTATTTTCCTGACCGCCTTTGTGTTCCTGAACATGATGATCGGCGCGATCCTGGAAGTGATGGGCGAGGAGCAGAACCGGAAAGAGGCCCAGAAGGCCCATGACGAGCGGGATGAGATGGCCAGGAAACTGACCGCGATCCAGGATCAGCTGGAGGATCTATCCAGGCGGATCGGACCGGGCCAGCAGTCCTGAGGAAACCGGCACCCCGCAATGCGGGGTGCCCCGATCAGAATGGCAGCGTCTTGGTCATCGCCAGATGGAAGATGAACGACACCTGCAACAACGCCAGGATAGCGGCCACCACCCGTACCGGCTTACCGAAAGCCGGTTTCAGCGCGAACACCCCCGCCACGATATAACCCACCAGCAGCAGCACTTTCAGGGTCAGCCAGCCGTGCACGAATGGCATCCAGGGAGTGACCACGATCAGCCCGATGGCCGCCACCAACAGGATGGTGTCGTTGGCATGGGGTATCCAGCGCAACGGTGTCTGCCGCCAGCCGGGGCGCCCTACCATATCCAGCAACAGGCGCAGGGCAAACAGGGTGACCGTCAGGTAGGCCGTGGTCATGTGAAGGTGTTTCAGGATGGTATACGCCATTGGGCTACATTCCCTTATCGAATCAAAGTGATAGCCGCATTGTACGGTATCGCGGCGGCAAATACCTCCAAGCGGGTATGGTGATATTGCGCCGCACTCTATAAACTTCATTTAAAATGAATGTTTATTGGAGGTTTGCCATGCAGGCCCAGTCCACTCCCTACTCCGAACAGCATCGAGGCGCCCGCCCAGGCCAGCTCTTCAGCTACCCTTTCCGCATCTTCTTCCTGTCGCTGACGTTGCTGTCACTGGTGTCGATTCCCGCCTGGGTATTGCAGGTCACCGGCACCATCAGTCTGCCCCTGGCAATGCCGGGCATCCTCTGGCACCAGCATGAGATGCTTTTCGGCTTCCTGTCCGCTGCCATCGCCGGCTTCCTGCTGACCGCGGTCTGTGTCTGGACCGGAACGGAACGTACCCATGGCGTTCGCCTGTTCCTGCTGTGGAGTATCTGGGCCGTCGCACGCGTCCTGCTGGCCGTGGGTGAAGACCTGCCCATCTGGCTGGTGCAGGGTGTGAACCTGGCGTTCCTGCCCCTGGTCATGGTGGATGCCGGCTGGCGTATTGCCAAGGCACGCCAGAAACGCCAACTGATGATACTGGTGGTCCTGGGCCTGTTCTGGCTGATGCAACTCGGCTTCGTCATGCGTCTGGACATGGTTTTTGCCCAGGGGGCGCTGATCCTGGCCCTGGCGCTGATCGGCATTATCGGCGGTCGCATCACTCCCGCATTCTCCACAGGCTGGCTGCGGCAGAAGGGGCTGTCCGCTGACCGCATCCGGGTGGTTCCCGCCCTGGACCTGGCATCCGTTATTGCCATGATACTGCTGCTGGGCGCCCTGGTATCCGGCCTGGTCACCGTTACGGCGATACTGGCCATCGTGGCGGCCACGCTGATGCTGATCCGGCTCTACGGCTGGAAAGGCTGGCTGGTGTACCGTGAGCCCCTGCTCTGGATCCTGCACCTGTCCATCCTCTGGGTACCGGTGGCCCTGGTGCTGCTGGCCGGCAGCCTCTTGGCCGGATGGCCAACCTCGGCCTGGACCCACGCCGCCGGCACCGGCGCCATCGCCTGCCTGATCCTTGGCGTGATCTCCCGGGTGTCCCTGGGCCACACCGGTCGTGCCATGGAACTGCCCAGCGGCATGGTGCTGGCCTTCATCGCCATTCACCTGGCGGCACTGGTCCGCGTCGCCACTGCCTTCGGGGTGTTCCCCTGGCATGCCGGCGTCAGTGCCAGCGGCCTGCTCTGGACGTTCGCCTATGCCACTTTCCTGGCGCTGTACACGGGCATCCTCGCCAGCCCCCGGGCCGACGGCAAACCCGGCTAAGCCCCATGATCTGCCGCAATCGCAAAAACCCACGTCCGGGTCACCCCGAAGCCCGTCATAGCAGGCTTCGGGGTGACCCGAACAACCATCAGTCAAAAAACTACAACCATCGGTCAATAGATTTTCCCGCTGTAACGAGTAAAGTGTGGGTTACAGTCAGAAATGGAACTACCCGCACTCATGAACCCAGACCACTTTGATAAAGCCGCACTGATCGAATGCGGGCATGGCCGCCTTTTCGAAGGCGACATGCGCCTGCCCATCGATGAAATGCTGATGGTGGACCGCATCACCCACATCAATGACTCCGATGGCGCCTACGGCAAGGGAAGCCTTGTCGCCGAACTGGACATCGACCCGGACCTCTGGTTCTTCAAGGTCCACTTCGAGGGTGACCCGGTGATGCCGGGCTGTCTGGGCCTGGACGCCATGTGGCAACTGGTGGGATTCTTCCTGGCCTGGTCCGGCGGCCAGGGCAAGGGCCGTGCCCTGGGGGCCGGCGAGGTAAAATTCTTTGGTCAGGTGCTGCCAGAAAACAAGCTGGTTCGGTATCATCTGGATATTAAACGGATGGTCAAACGCAAACTGACCATGGCCATTGCCGATGCCCGCATGGAAGTTGACGGTCGCGAGATCTATACCGCCAAGGACCTGCGGGTTGGCCTGTTCACCTCAACAGACGATTTTTAGGAGCCCGGACCATGCGTCGAGTTGTCATTACCGGAATGGGCATTGTTTCCAGCCTTGGTAACAATACCCAAGAAGTCACCGACTCCCTGCGGGAGGTCAAATCCGGCATCCACTTCAGCCAGGAAGCCGCCGATAACGGCCTGCGCAGTCAGATCTGCGGCAATATCGACATCGACTACAAGTCACTGATCGACCGCAAACTGCTGCGCTTCATGTGCCCGGCTTCCGCCTACGCCTACCTGGCGATGAAAGAGGCCATTGAGCAGTCCGGCCTCAGCGAGGAGCAGATCCGTGACAACAACACCGGCATCATCATGGGCACCGGTGGCGCCTCCACGCTGGAACTGATGGATTCCATCGATACCCACCGTGAGAAGGGCATCCGCCGTGTAGGGCCCTATCGGGTACCCCGCACCATGGGCAGCGCCATCAACGCCTCGCTGTCCACCGCCTTTGGCATCACCGGTGTCAACTACAGCATCACCTCGGCCTGCGCCACCAGCGCCCACTGCATCGGCCACTCTGCCGACCTGATCGCCATGGGCCGCCAGGACATCATGTTCGCCGGCGGCGGTGACGATGTGCACTGGAGCCTGAGCCTGCTGTTCGACGCCATGGGCGCGCTGTCCACCAAGTACAATGACGCTCCGGAAAAGGCCTCCCGGACCTACGATGCCAACCGCGATGGCTTCGTGATCTCCGGCGGCGGCGGTGTGGTCGTTCTGGAAGAGCTGGAACACGCCAAGGCCCGCGGCGCCAACATCATCGCCGAGCTGGTCGGCTTCGGCGCCACGTCCGACGGCGCCGACATGGTGGCCCCGAGCGGCGAAGGCGCGGTGCGCTGCATGCAGCAGGCACTGAAGAACGTGGATGGCGAGATTTCCTACATCAACACCCACGGCACTTCCACCCCGGCCGGTGATATCACCGAGCTGAAGGCGGTGAAGCAGGTGTTCGGCGACAGGATCCCGGCCCTGGGGTCAACCAAGCCGCTGACCGGTCACTCCCTGGGCGCCGCAGGTGTGCACGAGACCATCTACAGCCTGCTGATGCAGAAGAATGGTTTCATCACCCCGTCCGCCAACATCGAGGATCTGGATGAGGGTGCCGAGGGTTACCCCATCGTGCGCGAACTTCAGGAGCGCGAAGCGCCGCTGGTCATGAGCAACAGCTTTGGCTTTGGTGGGACTAACGCTTCATTGGTGTTCAGGAAGTATCAGAACTGAACCCGAACTGGGAAGCTACCCAGCCTGCTGATCCGGTGCCTGGCGCGCCGGGTCGGTAAGGCTTTTCCGGACACGCCCACGAGTACATCCCTGTAGGGCTCGTCGAAAACCGTCCCTGGTTTTCGACGGTCCGGAAAAGCCTTCCCCACCCAGCGCTCCTAGACACTCGCGATATCGTAGCCTAAGGAAGTATTTGCAAAGCCGTGCCCACGTATGTCACGGCACGACCTAGCATTTGATAAGAGGTAAGAGCCGGGCTCGAGAATGAACGCTATCGGAATAGCTGGACGGTAGACGGGTCGGGGGAACATTTCTGGACCGTCGAATGCCAGGGATGGCATTCGTCGAGCCCTACATGGACGTACTTGCGGGGCGTGTCCAGAAATGTTTCACCGACCCGGCTGCCCTGCCCGAAACCATCAAGTCAAAACAAGCAAACGATAGACACACCAAACAAGGTTCAGCAGGCAGCCCGAAACTCCGCAGGCGATTTTCCCATCCACCGCTTGAACGCCCGGCTGAACGCACTGAGCTCAGAAAAGCCCAGCAACTCGGCCACCTCGGACAGCGTGCGGTTGCGGTCATGCAAATACTTCAAGGCCTGCTCGCGACGCACATCCTCCAGCAAACCGGCAAACGTCAGATTCTCCTCCTTGAGCTTCTTGTAGAGCGTGTGGCGGCTCATGTTCAACTCGGCGGCCACGGCTTCCACCTTCACCCTGCCACGTGCAAGATGACGGGCAATCAGCGGACGAACCTGCCGGCTGAAGGTAAGGGTGGGCAAAATCCGCGTCTGGATGAGTTGCCACAAACGCTGCATCTGGGAGGGAGACAGACGGGCCTCGGGCTCTGCCAGCTCTTCCGCCGACAACCCTGCGTAACGGGCCAGCTCACCCCTGGAAAACCCCGATGACTGAAGAAATTGCACCATGGCGACGACCAGCGTCCCCAATGCGTCCGACCTCATGGGCTGGAAACCTCTCTGTGTTCGATTGAGTTCCTGACTCTATTTGAGCGTACACATGTTAGCTCAAATTTTATGACATGAACATTGACGCCGAAAAATCAACGACCAGGAAGGCCCAATAGAGTCCCGTCATGTAGCGGGCACTCCTTCCCAGCAACCAGCTCACCCGCGAATGATCGGTGAATTCCGCTATAACAGCCCCTCGCTATTGCCCTGATTACCGTGCCTGGCGAGCCTAAAAACAGTGATTGGGGTATAATTCAGCCTGTCACGAAATAATACCTGACTAAAATACTCTGATATTGTACAATCGGTCATCAGAAACATCAGGATAGCCTCATCAAGGCACTGGTACGGCCAGTCATCCAACAAATGATCGCAGGGCGCACTCACCGGACGAGCGACCACTGCGACACCCCAGGTATGAATCTGCCTCCCGTGCCTTTATGGCGTCCGGTTGCAGGCAACACCAATGGGCCACGCGCCCGCGATGAGAGAATTACGGAGCGACGATCATGGCGACCACCGATAACGAGGTGAAAGAGCTGATCAAACGGGAATACGAACACGGTTTCGTGACTGAGATCGAAACCGACTCGTTCGAGCCCGGGCTGAACGAAGATGTCATCCGCCGCCTGTCGGAAATCAAGCAGGAGCCGGAGTTCATGCTCAACTGGCGCCTGAAAGCCTACCGTCGCTGGCTGGAGATGGATGACCCCACCTGGGCACACGTGGATTACCCGCGGATCGACTACAACTCGATCTCCTATTACTCCGCGCCCAAGAAAAAAGAGGACATGCCCCAGAGCCTGGATGATGTGGATCCGGAGCTGCTGCGCACCTATGAGAAGTTGGGTATTCCCCTGCATGAGCGGGAGAAACTGGCTGGCGTAGCGGTGGATGCGGTGTTCGATTCCGTGTCCATCGGCACCACCTTCAAGGATCAGCTGGCCGAGGCGGGCGTGATCTTCTGCCCCATCTCCGAGGCGGTGCAGAAGTACCCGGAACTGGTGGAGAAATACCTGGGTTCAGTGGTACCGGCCGGGGACAATTTCTTCGCGGCCCTGAACTCCGCCGTGTTCTCCGACGGTTCCTTTGTCTACATTCCCAAGGGTGTTCGCTGCCCACTGGAGCTGTCCACCTACTTCCGCATCAACGCGGCTAATACCGGTCAGTTCGAGCGCACGCTGATTGTGGCGGATGCCGGCAGTTACGTGAGCTACCTGGAAGGTTGTACCGCGCCAATGCGGGACGAGAACCAGTTGCACGCGGCGGTGGTTGAGCTGGTGGCGCTGGATGATGCCCAGATCAAGTACTCCACGGTACAGAACTGGTACCCGGGTGATGAGCACGGCAAGGGCGGCATCTACAATTTTGTGACCAAGCGGGGCGCCTGCCAGGGCCGGAACTCGAAGATTTCCTGGACCCAGGTGGAGACCGGTTCCGCCGTCACCTGGAAGTATCCGAGCTGCATCCTGAAGGGCGATAACAGCGTCGGCGAGTTCTACTCGGTGGCTTTGACCCACAACTATCAGCAGGCGGATACCGGTACCAAGATGATCCATCTGGGCAAGAACACGTCCAGCACGATCATTTCCAAGGGTATTTCCGCCGGTCGCAGCTCCAATGCCTACCGTGGTCTGGTGAAGTTCCAGCCCGGTGCCGAGGGTGCGCGGAACTTCACTCAGTGTGATTCGCTGCTGATTGGTGATCGTTGCGGGGCGCATACGTTCCCGTACATCGAGAGCAAGAACAAGTCGGCCATTGTGGAGCACGAGGCCACCACCTCGAAGGTGAGTGACGAGCAGATGTTCCTGTGCCGGCAGCGGGGTATCGACCCCGAGCAGGCGGTTTCCATGATTGTGAACGGCTTCTGTAAGGAAGTGTTCAAGGAGCTGCCGATGGAATTCGCGGTCGAAGCCGGGAAGCTGCTTGAGGTTAGTTTGGAAGGGTCTGTTGGCTGACCTGCTTTTTTGAACTTATTGCCTGCTGGCTTTGGTGCAAGGCCAGCAATCGGGAGGGACTTTCCGGGACACGCCGTGGATACGTCCCTGTAGGCTCTTCAAAAACGTCCGTGTTTTTGAAGGTCCCGGAAAGTCCCTCCCGATCACTGTCCCCGAGCTTTGGCATGGTCCGCTCGCAACAATGAGACCGGGACAGACGCGACTGAATTCTGAATGTTTTGACGAGAGAGAATCCGACAAATGCTGAGCATCAAGAACCTGCACGCATCCGTTGAGGGCAAAGAAATCCTCAAGGGCATCAACCTTGAGATCAAGGCCGGCGAGGTCCACGCCATCATGGGGCCGAACGGCTCGGGCAAGAGTACCCTGTCCCAGGTGCTGGCAGGTAACGAGGCATTTGAAGTGACCTCCGGGGAGATCACCCTGAACGGTGAGAACCTGCTGGACCTGGAGACCGAGGAGCGGGCGCGGGAAGGCATCTTCCTGGCGTTCCAGTATCCGGTGGAAATTCCCGGTGTCAGCAACCTGCAGTTCCTGCGCACGGCGGTGAATGCCCTGCGCACCCATCGTGGCGAGGAGGAAATGAACGCTGCGGAGTTCATGAAGCTGGCGAAGGAAGTCTCCAAGCAGGTGGACCTGGATCCGGCGTTCCTCAAGCGGGGCGTGAACGAGGGCTTCTCCGGTGGTGAGAAGAAGCGTAACGAGATCCTGCAGGCGCTGTTGCTGCAGCCGAAGCTGGCGATCCTCGATGAGACCGACTCCGGCCTTGATATCGATGCCCTGAAGGTGGTGTCTGATGGTGTCAACGCCCTGCGCGCCGAGGACCGGGCCATCCTGATGGTGACCCACTACCAGCGCCTGCTGAACCATATTGTTCCGGATCAGGTGCATGTGCTGGCCGGCGGCCAGATTGTCAAATCCGGTGGCCGTGAGCTGGCCCTGGAGCTGGAGGAGCGCGGTTACGGCTGGCTCGGCATCAAAGACGAAGAAGCGGCAGCAGCCAACTGATCAGGAGGTCGTGGAATGAAACCAGCACCAACGCTTTCCAGCGCCTTCCTGCAACCGGCGGGTGAAGCCCTGCCGCAACCGCTGCTGGCGCTGCGCAAACAGCGGGGTACGGCCCTCGTGGATATGCCACTGCCGACCCGCAAGACCGAGAACTGGAAGTACTCCAGCAAGCACCTGAAGCTGTCCGACGAGCTGGCCTCCGGCCTGCCCGCCGGCAGCGCGACCTCCCTTGCGGCGGTCGACGGCTACCGGGTGGTGTTTCGCAATGGCGTGATCGACAGTGCCGCCAGCAACCTGCCCCAGGTGGATGGCCTGGCCGTGCAGCGGTTTGCCGACCTGTCCGACGACGAGGCGGCGTCACTGGCCGAGCGCCTGGACAATACCCTGGACACCAATGCCACGCAGATGGCGCGACTGAACTCGGCCCGTTTCGAGGATGGCCTGCTGGTCTCCCTGAAACCGGACACGGTGCTGCGCGAGCCGCTGTTTGTGGTGCATGAAGTCACCGCCACCGCCAGTGGCTCCGCCTACCCACGAATCTATGTGGACGCGGGTCGCCACAGTCAGATGACGCTGGTGGAGGAATACGTCTCCAGTGGTGATGAATCCGCCATGGTGGATGCCGTGACCGAGTTCATGGTGGCCGACGGTGCGCAGATCACCAGCATCCGCCTGAATGTGGAAGGCCAGAACGTGCAGCACATCGGCGCAACCGGTGTCCGCCAGCAACGGGATTCCCGTTTCGAGAGCCACTGCGTCGGCTTTGGCGGCCCCCTGCGCCGGCATGACCTGCAGCTTCGTTTCGAAGGCGAAGGCGCCAATTGCAAGCTTAATGGCGTGGTGGTCACCCAGGGCAAGCAGCACTATGACAACCACACCTGCATCGATCACATGGTGCCCCACTGCAACAGCGAGGAGACTTACCGCAACATCGCTGCGGACGAGTCCCACGCCGTGTTCAATGGCCGCATCCATATCCATCAGGATGCCCAGCAGTCCAATGCGGACATGAACAACAAGAACCTGTTGCTGTCTACAGGGGCAGAGATAGACACCAAACCGGAACTGGAAATCTACGCCGATGACGTCAAGTGCGCCCACGGCGCCACCATCGGCCAGTTGGACGAAACATCGCTGTTCTACCTGGTGTCCCGGGGCATCAGCCGCCGTGACGCCAACGTCCTGCTGACCATGGCGTTCATCAACGAACTGGTGGCCCAGATTCCGGTGGAACAGGTTCGTGACAGCGCCAACGAGCGCCTGAACCAGTTCTTTGACGATACCTTCAAGGAGGCCTGATCCGGTATGACCGATCTCTCCGTGGCAAACAATGCCAGCAAGACCGGCTTTGATGTGGCCGCCGTTCGCCGGGACTTTCCGATCCTGTCCCAGCAGGTGAACGGCAAGCCGCTGGTGTACCTGGATAATGGCGCCTCGGCCCAGAAACCCCAGGCGGTGCTGGACGCCATGGACCGTTATTACCGTGAGATGCATTCCAATGTGCACCGGGGCGCCCACACCCTGGGCGACCGGGCGACGACGGCCTTCGAAGGCGCCCGTGAAACGGTGCGCAACTTCCTGAACGCGGAAAGCACGCGCCAGATCATCTGGACCCGGGGCACCACCGAAGCCATCAACCTGGTGGCCAACGGCCTGGCTCCGCGCCTGAAGGAAGGTGACGAAATCCTGGTCAGTCACATGGAACACCACGCCAACATCGTGCCCTGGCAGATGGTGGCGGAGCGCACCGGCGCGAAGCTGGTGCCGATCCAGGTGCAACCGAATGGTGAACTGGACCTGGAATCCTTCAACAGCCTGCTGGGCGAGCGCACCCGGGTGCTGGCCATCACCCATGTGTCCAACGTGCTGGGAACGGTCAACCCCATCGCGCCGCTGATCGAGCAGGCCAAGGCCCGTGGCGTGATCACGGTGGTGGATGGCGCCCAGGCGGTGCCCCACTTCAAGCCGGATGTACAGGCCCTGGGCTGTGACTTCTACGCCTTCTCGTCCCACAAGCTGTTCGGGCCCACCGGTATCGGCGTGCTCTACGGCAAGGAACAGCTGCTTGAGGAGATCCCGCCCTACCAGGGCGGCGGCGAGATGATTGAGCGGGTGTCCTTCGAGCGCACCACCTGGAACACCCTGCCCTACAAGTTCGAGGCGGGCACCCCGGCCGTTGCCGAGGCCGTGGGCCTGGGCGCCGCCATCGACTACCTGGACGGCCTCGACCGCCCGGCCATGGAAGCGGCGGAGAATGCCCTGCTGGCCCGGGCCAATGAGCTGGTGGACACCATTCCGGGCATGACCGTTATCGGCACCGCCGCCAACAAAGTACCGGTCCTGTCCTTTAAAATTGAGGGATTGCACCCCAGTGATATAGGAACCCTGCTGGACCAGCAGGGCATCGCCATCCGCACCGGCCACCATTGCGCCATGCCACTGATGGACTTCTACGGGGTTCCCGGGACTGCCCGGGCGTCCTTTGCGTTCTACAATACGTTGGAGGAAGTGGACCAGTTATTCGCCGGTCTGCGGAAAATCCAGCGCCTGTTTGCCTGATGGAGGTGGAACCATGACAGCCGAAACCTTCAACCCGACTGTTGGCGTAACCATGACCCCTAATGCGGTCAGGCACGTGCGCAAGCAGCTGGAGAAGAAACCGGAAGCCCTTGGCATCCGCCTGTGCATCAGGAAGAGCGGCTGCTCCGGCTTCAAGTACGAGACTCAGTGGGTGGAAGAAACCAGTGCCGATGACGAGGTGTACTCCGTGGATGGCGTGGATATCTACGTCAGGAAGGAGCACCTGCCCATGGTGAATGGCACCGAGATCGACTTTGTTACCCAAGGTGTCAATTCCATGTTCGAGTTCCGTAACCCCAACGCCACGGCGGAGTGTGGTTGCGGCGAAAGTTTCACCGTCGCCTGATCGACAGATAACAGCGAGGCCAGTGTACGCATGGCAGAACGGGAAGTGGTCCTGACCAAGCGCGAGGTGGAAGCCCGCCTCGTTCCGTCTGGAACCGAAATCATGATTCCGTCGGATACCTTCGTGACCATTACCCAGTCACTGGGGGGCAGTTTCACGGTGGCCGTTAATGGCAACCTGGCCCGTGTGGAGGGGCACGACGCCGATGCCCTCGGCAAGCAACCCCTGGAGAGCAGTTTCGAGACACCGGCGGACGGCACCATCAACGAAAACCAGGTGTGGGAAGCCCTGCGCAGCTGCTACGACCCGGAAATTCCGGTCAACGTGGTGGATCTGGGCCTGATCTACGATTGCACCATCGAAAACGGCGCCGCTGACGGCAACCAGGTTTATATTCTGATGACCCTTACCGCAGCGGGCTGTGGCATGGGCCCGGTGATTACCGACGATGTGCAGCGCAAGGTTGAGCATGTCCCCAATGTGGACAAGGTTGCCGTGGAACTGACCTTCGATCCCCCCTGGAACAGCGAAATGCTGACCGACGAAGCCAAGCTCGAACTGGGGATGCTATGACCGCCACTGAACAGCAGTTTTACGATAACCCCCTGGGCAGGGACACCACCCTGGATGACGTGGTGGACGCCTTTGAACTCCTGGACGACTGGGAAGATCGCTACGCCTACATCATTGACCTGGGCAAGCAGCTACCGGACTTTCCGGATGAAGAGCGGGTGGAAGACAACTACGTCCATGGCTGCCAGAGTCAGGTCTGGCTGATCCATCATTTCGACGAGGACAGCGGCAGGCTGTACCTGATGATCGATTCCGACGCCATGATCGTCCGCGGCCTGGCGGCCATCATCCTGGTGGCCCTGAATGGCAAGCCCCCCCGGGACCTGTTGACCACGGACGTGGACGAACTGTTCGAGCAACTGGACCTGTTCCGCCACATCTCCCCCACCCGGGGCAACGGCCTGCGGGCCATGGTGGGCAAGATCCGGGACATCGCGGCGAAAGAAGCCGCCTGAGTACAGGCCGTTCACTGAGGTCCGCCAGCCCTGGCGGACCTGACCTTCTAGCCCTTTCCTTCCTTACCTTTCCAGCCGTCTTCCCGCAGCACGGAGCCCACATCCAGCACCGGTGAGGCATCGATGTCATCCGCGTCCATCATGTTGGCCACCCGCTGCAGGGACGCCACGATCATACTCTGTTCCCACTGGTCCAGGTTCTGGAACTTGCGGATAAAATTATCCTGCAAAGGTAATGGCGCCCGGTCCAGGGCCTGGCCGCCCTCTTCCGTCAGATGGGCATGGACCTTGCGCTTGTCCTGGGTACTGCGCACCCGGTAGACCAGATTACGGTGTTCCAGACGATCCAGGATGGTGGTGACCGTCGCCTGACTCAGACTGACATGGTCGGCGATAGTGCCAATAGTCACCTCACCCAGATCGCGGATAGTGCGCATGATCAGCAGTTGGGGCCCGGTCAGCCCGGAATGCTTGCTCAGTCGTTTGGAATGCAGGTCCGTGGCCCGGATGACCCGGCGCAGGGCCACCAGCACCTGTTCATAACTCTTGCTGTCGGACGACGGGGAGCCCGCCGTATCCCGGCGTTCATTCAGATTGGACATGACTCGGCAACACCATTTATTTATACCACTAACTATTAGAGGTCTTTACGCCCTGAAAAGCAAGTAGGACTGACACGTATCCAGCCTCCCTCCCGACCATGCCACCCTCCTGGCCACCTTCCCGGGCGCTTTCCCGGGGTCGGCGGCCTGACCGTACGCCACCCCCGCGGTTATGCTATGGTCAGGATCAAAACACACGTCACAGGAATCACGATGTACCAGAGAGAGATTCTTCCCCGCCGCCTGCTTTCCAGAGTCCTTGCCTTCCTGCTGCTATCACCGGTCTTCGTGATGGCACAGACCACCGGCGATGAGCGGGGCGGCCCCACGGCTGAAGATGTGGAGCAGGAAATTCCGGAACTGGAAGACGCCATGTACACCCCGTTCGTGGAACTCTATCTGCTGGAGGAAACCAAGGCCCTGAGGACCGAGCTGCAGAACACCCGGGCCGAACTGATCGAGAAAGTGGTGGACAAGGAACTGTCCGTGGCGGACAAGACCATGTCCTACGCCACCGATACGGTGACCTATTTCTTCTACCTGATTGCCGGCGCCACCTCCATCCTGGTGGTCATCGGCTGGAACTCGATCCGCGACATGCGTAACCAGCTCACCAGCCTTGCCGAGAAGCGGGTCAATGAACTGGTGGTGGAGTACGAGACCCGGCTCAAGTCCATCGAGGAACAGCTCCAGCAGAAATCCGACATCATCCACAAGAACCAGGCCGAAATTGAACGCACCAACGAGGTGCACTCCCTGTGGCTGAAGGCCAGCCAGGAAACCTCGCAACAGAACAAGATTGCCGCCTACGACCGCATCCTGGACCTGCGCCCCGACGATGTGGAAGCGCTGAGCTTCAAGGCCGATGCGGTGCTGGAAATGCAGGAACCGTTGTGGGCCATCAGCCTGTGCCAGCGGGCCCTGAAACTGGACCCGGAAAACGGCCATGCCCATTACCAGCTCGCCTGCGCCTGCGCCGAAATTGGTCGCTGGGACGATGCGGTGACCGATCTCGCCAAGGCGGTGGAGATCTCCGATGCCTATCGCGACGATGCGTCCGTGGATCCCAGTTTCGCCCGCCTGCAGGAGCACCAGGCGTTCCGGGACCTGATCTATCCGGAGGAGATCGACCCGGAGCAGGACAACACCTGACAGACCTGTCCTGGCCCGAGTCTTGCTGCGGATCCTATGTGAGTCATCAATCACGTGATCGTCCCGGAAAAATCGCCCAAAGCCATCGAAAAACGGTTCTGAATGTCACATAATCCAGAATCATTCCGGTGCAAAGGACGCGAATAGCCGGGAGACTGTGAATGGCCGCCGATAATGATCAACGAACGGGTGCCCGAGGATCAGGCTTCCTTGACACGGACGCTCAGGTGGTATTTGTTTAATTCGTTGTCAATAAAGAAGAAATCTAAACAGGCAGGAGCTTCCCATGATCAAGAATTTCACGAAACTCGCCCTGGCTACCGGCGTGTCCGCCGCACTGGCCCTCCCCGCTTCCGCCCTGGCGGAAATCCAGATTGGCATTGCCGGCCCCATGACCGGCCCGGTTGCCCAGTATGGCGATATGCAGTTCGCCGGCGCCCGCATGGCCATTGAGCAGATCAACGCCAATGGCGGTGTCGATGGCGAAATGCTCGAGGCCGTGGAAATGGACGATGTGTGTGACCCCAAGCAGGCGGTTACCGTGGCCAACAGCATGGTCAATGACGGCGTCAGCTTTGTGGTGGGTCACCTGTGCTCCAGCTCGACCCAGCCGGCCTCCGACATCTACGAGGACGAAGGCATCCTGATGATCACACCGGCCTCCACCAGCCCTGCCATTACCGAGCGTGGCTACGAACTGGTGTTCCGCACCATCGGCCTGGACAGCATGCAGGGTCCCGTGGCGGCCAACCACCTGATCTCCCTGGACCCACAACGGGTCGCCGTGGTTCATGACAAGCAGCAGTACGGTGAAGGTATCGCCACCGCTGTCCGTGACACCCTGGAAGATGCCGGTGTCAACGTGGTGATGTTCGAAGGCATCACCGCCGGTGACAAGGACTTCTCCTCCCTGGTCACCAAGCTCAAGCAGGCGGACGTGGATTACGTCTACTACGGCGGTTACCACCCGGAACTGGGCCTGATCCTGCGTCAGGCGCAACAGGCAGACCTGGATGCCACCTTCATGGGGCCTGAGGGCGTCGGTAACAAGGATATCAACACCATTGCCGGCGACGCCGCCGAAGGCCTGCTGGTAACCCTACCGCCGAGCTTTGACGAAAAAGCGGAGAACCAGGAACTGGTCAAGGCGTTCCAGGACAAGGGCGAGGACCCGTCCGGCCCCTTCGTGCTGACCTCCTACACCGCTGTACAACTGATCGCCGAGGGCATCGAGCAGGCCGGCTCCACCGATCCGTTCGAGGTGGCCGACGCCCTGCGCGAAGGCAGCTTTGAAACCCCCATCGGCACCGTCAGCTACGACGACAAGGGGGATATGGAATCCTTCGAGTTCGTGGTCTACGAATGGCACGCGGACGGCAGCAAGACTCCCGTTAACCAGTAACCCCAAACCGAAGTGACCACGCCCCGGGCCTCTCTGGCCCCGGGGCGGCTTACCTGCGGTCAGGTTGGCGGAGAGTCCCACCCATGCAAGACCTGCTTTACTTCTGTCAGCAGCTGATCAACGGACTGACCATCGGCAGCACCTATGCCCTGATTGCCATCGGCTACACCATGGTTTATGGCATCATCGGCATGATCAACTTCGCCCACGGCGAGATTTACATGATTGGCGCCTACACCGCGCTGATCGCCATTACCGGCCTGGCCACGCTCGGCATTGCGTGGTTGCCGCTGGTACTCCTGATAGCGCTGATCTGCGCTGTCATCGTGTCCAGCTCCATGGGCTGGGCGGTGGAACGGGTGGCCTATCGCCCGGTACGTGGACGGCACCGGCTGATCCCCCTGATTTCCGCCATCGGCATGTCCATCTTCCTGCAGAACTACGTGCATCTGGCCCAGGGCTCCCGGAACATCGGGTTTCCCGCGCTGATCGAAGGTGGCTTCCAGTTCGGCGGCAATGAGGATGGCTTCCAGATGTCCCTCTCGTGGATACAGATCACCATCTTCGTCACCACCTTTATCTGCATGACCGCCCTGTCCCTGTTTATCTCCCGCTCCCGGATCGGCCGGGCCTGCCGTGCGGTCTCCCAGGACCTGGGCATGGCCAACCTGCTGGGCATCGATACCAACCGGATCATTTCCGCCACCTTCGTCATCGGCGCCGCCCTGGCCGCTGTCGCCGGCCTGCTGCTGGGCATGTACTACGGCTCGGTGGACCCGCTGTTTGGTTTCATTGCCGGTCTAAAGGCCTTTACTGCGGCGGTTCTCGGTGGCATCGGCAGCATTCCCGGCGCCATGCTGGGCGGCCTGATCCTGGGCATAGCCGAGGCCATGACCTCCGGCTACCTCAGCGGCGAATACAAGGATGTGATTTCCTTCGGGCTGCTGATACTGATTCTGCTGTTCAAGCCCACGGGGCTACTGGGCAAACCGGAAGTGGAGAAAATTTGATGGTGGCCCACAACTTCCGACACGCTTTCTTTTGTGCCGTAATCACGCTGATCATTGCGTGGCCCATTCTGGGTTTTAAACTGGTGGCCGAGGGAACGCAGATCACCGTTACCGGCGCCAGCGCCTTTACCTGGATTGCCGTGGCCATCGCAGCGACGGTCGTGTTCCTGTTCCAGCTCTTCCGGGACCCCATCATGGGGCGTTTCAGCCGGGTTGCGGCGCTGAACCCCATGGCCAACCGGGAACCCATGCCCCAGGAGAAACGGGTCCGCCTGGAAAACATCGGCCTTGGCATCCTGATCGCCATCGCGCTGATCTGGCCGTTCTTTGTCTCCCGGGGCTCGGTGGACCTGGCCACCCTGGTACTGATCTACATCATGCTGGCCCTGGGCCTGAACGTGGTGGTGGGCCTGGCGGGTCTGCTGGACCTGGGTTATGTCGCCTTCTACGCGGTCGGCGCCTATACCTTTGCCCTGCTCTCCAACTACTGGGGCTTCTCATTCTGGATGGCATTGCCTATCGGCGCGCTGCTGGCGGCTCTGTTTGGCATGGTACTGGGCTTCCCGGTGCTGCGGTTACGGGGCGACTACCTCGCCATTGTCACCCTGGGTTTTGGCGAGATCATCCGCATCCTGCTGAACAACTGGACCAATGTGACCGGCGGTCCCAACGGTATCGGCGGTATTCCCGACCCGACCCTGTTTGGCATGGAGTTTGGTCGCCGGGTCAAGGAGGAGGGCAATACCTCCTTCCACGAGACCTTCGGAATCGCCTACGCCGGTGAACACAAGGTGATCTTCCTGTACCTGATTGCGCTGGTACTGGCCATCCTCACTGCCTTTGTCATCCGTCGGCTGATGCGCATGCCCGTGGGCCGGTCCTGGGAGGCGCTGAGGGAAGACGAGATCGCCGCCCGCTCCCTGGGACTCAGCCGTACCGCGGTCAAGCTCTCGGCGTTCACCATCGGCGCCTTCTTCGCGGGCTTTGCCGGTACCGTCTTCGCCTCCAAGCAGGGTTTTATCAGCCCCGAATCGTTCGTGTTCCTGGAATCGGCCATCATCCTGGCCATCGTGGTCCTGGGTGGCATGGGCTCGCAGATGGGCGTGATCTTGGCGGCCATCGCGGTGACCATCCTGCCGGAACTGGCCCGGGAGTTCTCCGAGTACCGGATGCTGATCTTCGGGGCGGCCATGGTGCTGATGATGGTCTGGCGCCCCCAGGGCCTGCTGCCCATGCGACGCCGTCAAATCAAACTCCAGGCAGGAGCCTAGTCGATGCTTGAAGTACAGAACCTGTCGATGCGGTTTGGCGGCCTGCTGGCGGTGGACCAGGTGTCCCTGGATGTCCAGGAACGGGAAATCGTCTCCATTATCGGCCCCAACGGCGCCGGCAAGACCACAGTATTCAACTGCATGAGCGGCTTTTACCGGCCCACCGGGGGCAAGATACTGCTCGATGGCCGGGAGATCCAGGGCAAACCCGATTACCGGATTTCCCGGCTCGGGCTGGTACGGACCTTCCAGCATGTGCGCCTGTTCAGCCGCATGACGGTGGTGGAAAACCTGATGGTGGCGCAGCACCGCCACCTGAACACCAACCTGCTGGCCGGTCTGATTGCCACCCCCAATTACCGTACCCGGGAGCAGAAGGCCCTCGACCGAGCCGCCTACTGGCTGGAAAGGGTTGGCCTGACGGCCCAGGCCAACCTTGAGGCTGGCAACCTGGCCTACGGCCAGCAACGGCGGCTGGAGATCGCCCGCTGCATGGTGACCGAGCCACGCCTGCTGATGCTGGACGAACCGGCCGCCGGCCTCAACCCGGCGGAAACAAAACAGCTGGACCAGTTGATCATCAGCCTGAAGGAAGACTACAACGTATCCGTGGTGCTGATTGAACACGACATGAGCCTGGTCATGGGTATCTCCGACCGGATCAATGTCATCAGTCAGGGCCGCCCCCTGGCCAGCGGCACGCCGGACGAGATCCGCCACAACGACGATGTCATCAAAGCCTATCTGGGAGAAGCCTGACCCATGCTGTTACTGGAAGATGTTCATACCCACTACGGCAAGATCGAGGCGCTCCATGGCGTATCCGTCGAGGTGAAAAAGGGGGAGATCGTCTCGCTGATCGGCGCCAATGGGGCCGGCAAGACCACCCTGCTGATGACAGTCTGCGGCACGCCCCAGGCCACCTCGGGCCGGGTGCTGCTGGAAGGTCGGGACGTTACCCGGCTGCCCACGTCGGAGATCATGCGCTCCGGTATTTCCATTGTCCCGGAGGGTCGCCGGGTATTCCCCGGCCTGACCGTGGCGGAGAACCTCCACATGGGCGGATTCTTCAACACCCGTGCCGAGAACGAGGACAGCATCGAGCATGTCTACGACCTGTTCCCGCGACTGAAGGAACGGGAACACCAGCGGGCCGGTACCATGTCCGGGGGCGAGCAGCAGATGCTGGCCATTGGCCGGGCCCTGATGAGCAAGCCGCGCCTGATGATACTGGATGAGCCCTCCCTGGGCCTGGCACCACTGGTGATCAAGCAGATCTTCGAGATTATCGCCCGGCTGCGGGATGAAGGTATTACCGTGTTCCTGGTGGAGCAGAACGCCAACCAGGCGCTGCAGCTCGCGGACCGCGGCTACGTCCTGGAAACAGGCCGCATCCGGCTTCAGGACACCGGCGACAACCTGCTCGCCAACCCGGACGTGCAGGCCGCCTACCTCGGGGGCTGAGCAGGGATGTGATTTTAGTCGGGATATCAATGAACAAGCTTGGCCTTTGGCGACGCTTGGCTATACTGGAAGGCAACGGTCAGGTTCCCGGACTTCGGTCAGGTTCCACCGTCAATGGGGCGCGCCCTCTGTCGCCCCCTGCGGAAACGAGCGACGCAAAACGATAATCAAGGAGCTGAACATGAAAAAGCTGATTGCAGGTGCCATCCTCCTCGGCGCATCCAGCATGGCCTTCGCACAGCCGGGCTGTGGTGTGGGTGCCATGGTCTTCAAGGGACAGTCCGGTATTGCACCTCACGTGCTGGCAGCCACCACCAATGGCATTTTCGGTAACCAGACCTTCGGTATGACCACAGGCACCCTGGGCTGTAATACCAACGAGTCCATCCAGTCCATGGCGATGTACATGAACAGCAACGTGGACAAGGTGGCCCGCGACATGTCCCGCGGTTCCGGTGAAAACCTGGAAACCCTGGCCGTGCTGCTGAACGTCGATGAGGCGGACCGTGGCGAGTTCTACCGCCTGCTGCAGGATAACTTCGCAACCATCTTCCCGAGTTCCGACACCACCTCCGACCAGGCCGTGGACGCCATCGTGGCGCTGCTGGAGCAGAACGACCGCCTGAGCAAGTACGTGGCCTGATACGCCCGTACCGGCAGACAGCCCGCCCCCGTGGCGGGCTGTCATTATCCTGACCGACGGCTCGTGCCGTACCCCTTCAGCCACAAGACCTGACACTGCATGCCAATCCGGACCGTTCCAGGCCTCTCTCTGGGGCTGCTGTTAAGTGCCTCGATCAACGTCCTTGCCAACACCCCGACACCGGACAGCCTCGCCGATCTGGCAACAACCGATGCCTGGCTTACCCTGGGACACTACCATCCCGACACCCTGGGCTCCGGCCACACCAGCCAGGCGGACGACGACAGTTTTTTCTTTGCGGACAACGGCAAGACCGACCCGGAAGCCGAACTGCGGGCCACCATCGACGCCATTACCGCACCGGTCACCGGTGATGACAACAACCATGCCCGATGCCGGTTCCCGGCCCGGGACACCTGGATACGCTCACACCTGGAGCTGCCAGCACCGGAGGTCGACTGCGAGGAGTTCAACAACTGGAAGGCAAAGCTGAACACCCGGGCGGTCACCCTGGTTTTCGCCGCCTCCTACCTGAATAGCCCGTCCTCCATGTTCGGCCATACCTTCCTCCGGCTCGATCCGCCGAAAGAGGATGGCGAGACCAACCTGCTGCTGGCCAATACCATTTCCTACGCCGCCGACGCCGCGGAACACGACAGTGAAATCCTGTTCGCCTACCGGGGCATTTTCGGTGGCTACCCCGGCATCACCACGGTGCAGCCCTACTACGAGATGGTCCGGGTGTATTCCGACATCGAGAACCGGGACCTGTGGGAGTATCGGCTCAACCTCACCCCCGATGAAGTGGACCAGATGCTGGCCCACACCTGGGAGGTGCGGAACCGCAATTTCGACTACTACTTTTTCGACGAGAACTGCGCCTACCGGCTACTGGCCCTGATTGATGTGGCCCGCCCCGGCACCCGGCTACTGGACGAGGTGAGCACCCACGCCATTCCATCGGACACGATCCGCTGGGTGGTGGACCGGGACCTGGTGGCGGAGATCACCTACCGGCCATCCGCGGCCACCCGGGTCAACCATGCCCTGGGCAAGCTGGACGGCGACGAGAAGCAGCTGGCCGCTGCCATCGCCAATGGCTATGTCCAGGTCGATGACGCCGAAGTCCAGTCACGCCCCCCCGCCTCCAGGGCGAAGGTCCTCGACGCCACCTACGACTATGTCCGTCACCAGGTCCAGGAAGAAGGCTGGCCCCGGGATTTCGCCGCGCCCCTGTCCCATAACCTGCTGATGGCCCGTAGCGAACTGACAGAGCAGCCGCCCCTGGGCTCTCCCCGGGAACCGGAGGTCCGCGACGACCAGGGCCATGACACCATGAGACTGGGACTGGCCGGCGGCTATACCGGTGACCGCCACTACGCCGAACTGTCACTGCGTCCGGCCTACCATGACCTGCTGGATCCGCCGGCCGGTTATCGTCCCGGTGCGCAGCTGCAATTCCTGCGACTGGACAGCCGGCTCTACAGCGACAATCAGGAGTTCCAGGTTGAAAAGCTGGTGGGCGTGGAGATCCGCTCACTGACGCCCAGGAATGCCTTCTTCAGCCCGCTGTCATGGCAGGTGGGCTTCGGCGGCCGCCGTTCGGAACGTCCGGAGGGAAACCGGATATTCACGCCCTACCTGGAAGGCGGCGCCGGTGGCACCTGGCGCCTGGGCAGCAGTCAGTGGGAGGCCCTGGCAATCCTGACCGGCGACCTGGAGATCAGCAAGCATATCCGCCGCGGCTACGACATGGCCCCCGGGCTGGACCTGTCGCTGCTGCACCAGGGTGACCGTATCAGCCTGATGACCGGCCTCCGTAGCAAGGCCTGGATCGTCAGCGACCAGCACCGGGAGGACGACCTCTACCTTGAGGGAGCCTACCACCTGGGGCGGGATTACAGCATCAGGGCATCGCTGTCCCGTAAACACCATTACCACCGGTACCAGACCCTATGGAAGCTCGGATTCCACGCCTACTTCTGATCGCCCCCCTGGCCTGCCTTGGACTGCTTCTGGGCGGGTGCACCAGCCTGTTCTTTTTCCCGGACCAACAGGTATACATCACACCGGACCGGCTGGAGCTCGCCTATGAGGATGTCTGGATCGACACCCCGGATGGTGAAACCCTGCATGCCTGGTGGTTACCCGCCGAGGGTAAGCCACGGGGTCACGTCTATTTTCTTCACGGCAATGCCCAGAACATCAGCAGCCATATCCTTAACGTCGCCTGGCTGCCTGAGGCAGGCTACAACGTCCTGCTACTGGACTACCGGGGGTATGGCCAGTCGACCGGCGTACCGGACCTGGAGGGCGCCCTGCACGACGTGGAGACCGGTCTGCGCTGGCTGGGCCACCAGAAGGAGACCGAGGAACTGCCCCTATTTCTTTTGGGCCAGAGTCTGGGGGGCGCCCTCGCCATCACCCTGGCCAGCGAATGGGTCCCCCGGGGTGAACAGCCACCACTGACGGCGGTTATGGTGGATAGTACCTTTTCCGGCTTCCGGGCCATCGCACGGGAAAAGCTGGATGGCTTCTGGCTGACCTGGCCGTTCCAGATCCCCCTGAGCTGGACCGTGACCGACGGCTATGAAGGCGTGGACCTGATCGAACGGATAAGCCCAGTGCCCGTGCTGGTGATCCACAGCGTCCGGGACGGCATCATTCCCTTCCACCATGGCACGGAGCTCTATGACGCGGCGGAGAAGCCCAAGGACTTCCTGAGCACCGACATGCCCCACGCCGGTGCGTTCATGCTTCCGGAATACCAGGAGGCGGTTCTCCGTTTCATGGAAGAGGCCGCTGACCGCCAGGGGAAACGTTGATCAGGTAACCCGCCTTCAGACACGCCACGTTTGACTTCGGAACGCGCTCCAGTCCGTGAATTCCCATCCATAAAAAAAAGCCGGAGGCCTTTCGGCCCCCGGCTTTTCCGGACCTGACAACGAACACTTACTCGTCGTCGTCCATCTCTTCGGCTTCCAGATCCACAGGACGGCCCACCAGCTCTACAAATGCCATGGGGGCATTGTCGCCAGCGCGGAAACCGCACTTGAGGATCCGCAGGTAGCCACCCGGACGCTCGCTGTAACGCGGGCCCAGTTCGTCGAACAGCTTGGCCACGACTTCGTCGTTACGAAGACGGGAAAAGGCCAGACGACGGTTGGCAACCGAATCTTGCTTGGAAAGCGTGATCAACGGCTCCGCTACCCGGCGAAGTTCCTTCGCTTTCGGGAGCGTCGTCTTGATCAGCTCGTGTTCAACCAGTGACGCAGTCATGTTACGGAACATGGCCTTGCGATGCGCACTGGTCCTGTTGAACTTACGACCACTCTTACGATGACGCATTGCTCTGATTCCTTACCTTAAACTACCAATACGGCGATCAACCGCCCAGAACCCGGTCATCACCACGAAGGCTTGCCGGTGGCCAGTTGTCAAGACGCATACCCAGGGACAGGCCACGGGAGGCCAGTACGTCCTTGATTTCGGTAAGCGACTTTTTACCCAGGTTAGGCGTCTTCAGCAGTTCAACTTCTGTCCGCTGGATAAGATCGCCGATGTAGTAAATGTTCTCTGCTTTGAGGCAGTTGGCTGAACGAACCGTCAGCTCCAGATCATCCACCGGACGCAGCAGGATCGGATCGATTTCTTCCTCTTCCTCTACATTCTCCGGCTCTTTCTCATGATCGAAGTCGACAAACACGGCCAGCTGCTGCTGGAGAATGGTGGCGGCCCGGCGAATGGCTTCTTCCGGGTCGATGGTACCATTGGTCTCCAGATCAATAACCAGCTTGTCCAGGTCGGTACGCTGCTCGACACGGGCACTTTCGACCGCGTAGGCAACACGACGTACCGGGCTGAACGTGGCGTCCAGCTGCAGGCGTCCAATGGCACGGGTCTCATCCTCGTCAAGACCGCGCTGGTCAGCGGGCTCGTAACCGCGACCGCGGGCCACCTTCAGACGCATGTTCACTTCACCCTTCTCGCTCAGGTGACAGATCACATGATCCGGGTTGGTGACCTCCACATCGTGGTCCAGCGCGATATCGCCGGCAGTCACAACGCCTGCGCCCTTCTTGCTGAGGGATACCTCAGCTTCGTCACGCCCGCCCATCTTCAAGGCAACGCCCTTGAGGTTCAGAAGAATCTCAATGACGTCCTCCTGGACACCCTCAATGGCACTGTACTCGTGCAGCACACCGTCGATCTGCGCTTCGGTGATCGCACAGCCCGGCATTGAGGACAAAAGGATACGACGCAGGGCACTGCCCAGGGTATGACCGAAGCCACGTTCGAGCGGCTCCAGGGTCACCTTGGCGCGAGTGGTGCTCAGTTCCTTCACGTCAATGGTACGAGGTGTCAATAACTCATGTACTGAACGCTGCATAGACGCCCCTATCTGCTCTCGTTGCTAATGGACTTTACTTGGAGTAAAGCTCGACGATGAGGTTCTCGTTGATGTCCGACGACAGTTCGGTACGCTCAGGTACCGACTTGAAGGTGCCGGTCATCTTGTTGGCGTCAACCTCGACCCACTCCACCGGGGCACGACTTGCAGACAGTTCCAGGGCGCCTTTAACGCGCAGCTGGTTTTTTGCCTTCTCACGGATGCTCACCACGTCTCCAGCCTTGACCTGGTAGGACGGGATGTTCACCGGCTTGTCGTTCACCAGAACCGCCTTGTGGGATACCAGCTGACGTGCTTCGGCGCGGGTAGAGCCAAAGCCCATGCGGTAAACCACGTTGTCGAGACGGGCTTCCAGCAGTTGCAGCAGGTTCTCGCCGGTAGCGCCCTTCAGACGGGCCGCTTCCTTGTAGTAATTGCGGAACTGCTTCTCCAGTACGCCGTAGATACGACGGACTTTCTGTTTTTCGCGGAGCTGTACGCCATATTCGGACAGACGGCCACGACGGGCGCCGTGCATGCCCGGCGGCTGTTCGATGTTGCACTTGGAATCCAGTGCGCGAACACCACTTTTCAGGAAAAGATCTGTCCCCTCACGGCGAGACAGCTTACATTTCGGACCTATGTAACGTGCCATATCTCACTGTCTCCTTTAAACGCGGCGCTTCTTGGGCGGACGACAGCCGTTATGGGGAATCGGCGTCACATCAGTAATGTTCGTAATCTTGTAGCCGCACGCATTGAGCGCACGAACTGCAGATTCACGTCCGGGCCCGGGACCCTTAACCTCTACGTCCAGGTTTTTAAGGCCGTATTCAGCAGCCGCATTACCGGCTCTTTCAGCTGCTACCTGCGCAGCAAAAGGTGTGCTCTTGCGTGAACCACGGAAACCGGAACCACCGGAGGTGGCCCAGGACAGGACGTTGCCCTGGCGGTCGGAAATGGTCACGATAGTGTTGTTGAAGGACGCGTGGATGTGCGCGACGCCATCAACAACCGTCTTTTTCACCTTTTTACGGGTACGTGTACCTGGCTTTGCCATGTTTGCCTACCTGTTTACTTTCGAATCGGTTTGCGAGGACCTTTACGGGTGCGCGCGTTGGTCTTGGTGCGCTGGCCACGAACCGGAAGGCCGTGACGATGACGCAGACCACGGTGGCAACCGAGATCCTTCAAACGCTTGATGTTCATCTGAACTTCGCGACGCAGATCACCTTCGACGGCCAGCTTGCCCACTTCGGTACGAAGCGACTCCACTTGATCGTCGGTCAGGTCCTTGATCTTGGCGTCCTGCTGGACACCGGCTGCATCACAAAGCTTCTGGGCTGCTGTCTTGCCAACACCAAAGATATAGGTCAGCGAGATAACAGCATGTTTGTTGTCGGGTATATTGACACCGGCTATACGTGCCATTCAGATTACTCCGCGTTCAAAGCTTTGCTGTGTGAATTTTCCGCCACAAAAAGGGCGCGAAATAATAGCGCTTGACCCCGTACGGAGTCAAGCGCTATCAGTCAAGCCCTGTGCGTGACCAGGTTCGATTCCGGGAAGAATCAACCCTGGCGCTGCTTGTGACGAGGCTCCGTGCAGATGACCCGAACCGAGCCATTGCGACGAATTACTTTGCAGTTACGGCAAATTTTCTTTACCGAAGCGCGTACTTTCATTGTCGACTCCAGATTTCAAGGGGGGCTGACGGATCAGCCCCGGCCATAGCCCTTGAGGTTGGACTTCTTCATCAGCGATTCGTACTGATGGGACATCAGGTGGGACTGCACCTGGGCCATGAAATCCATTACCACGACTACCACAATCAGCAGCGACGTACCGCCCAGATAGAACGGAACATTACCTGCCACCATCAGCAACTGCGGGAACAGGGATACTGCTGCAATATACATCGCACCGAAGAGGGTCAGGCGCGTCAGCACGCCATCGATATACTTGGCGGTCTGCTCACCCGGACGGATACCCGGTATAAAGGCACCGGACCGCTTCAGGTTGTCAGCCACTTCCCTCGGGTTGTACATCAGCGCCGTGTAGAAGAAGCAGAAGAACACCACTGCCGCCGCAAACAGGATAATGTACAACGGCTGGCTTGGCGCCAGGGCCTGGGACAGCGAGCTCAGCCACTCCATGCCTTCACCCTGACCGAACCACTGCCCCAGGGATGCCGGGAACAGCAGGATGGACGAAGCGAAGATGGGCGGAATCACGCCGGCCATGTTCACCTTCAGCGGCAGATGGCTGGACTGCTGGGCAAACACCCGACGCCCCTGCTGCCGCTTGGCATAGTTGATGGTCAGGCGACGCTGACCCCGCTCCATGAACACCACGAAGCCAACCACCGCGACCGCGAGCACACCGATGGCGAGCACCACCAGCAGACTCATCTCGCCGCTGCGGGCCTGTTCCAGGGTCTGCCCGATGGCACCGGGCAGTCCGGCGACGATACCGGCGAAGATCAGCAGCGAAATGCCGTTGCCAATACCACGCTCGGTGATCTGCTCACCCAGCCACATCATGAATACCGCACCCGCCACAAAGGAGGTCACGGCCACGAAGTGGAAGCTGAAGCTGTCGTTGAAGGTGACACCCTGGGACGCCAGTCCCATGGAGATACCCATACCCTGCACCAGGGCCAGCAGTACGGTGCCGTAGCGTGTGTACTGGCTGATCTTGCGGCGTCCGGATTCACCCTCTTTCTTGAGCTGCTCAAGCTTCGGGCTCACCGCAGTCATCAGTTGCATGATGATGGACGCCGAGATGTAAGGCATGATGCCGAGGGCGAGAATACTCATCCGCTCAAGCGCACCACCGGAAAACATATTGAACAGACTCAGGATGGTGCCCTGATTCTGGTCAAACAGTGCTGCCAGGCGATCCGGATTGATTCCCGGGACGGGAATATGCGCGCCGATCCGGTAGATCAGCAGCGCAAGGACCACAAACCAGAGCCGCGAACGCAGCTCCGCCAGTCCTTTTCCCGCGCCCGCAGGCATTGATGATGTCTTGGCCATGCAGTCCTCGACTCGCCTTATTCTTCGATTTTGCCACCCGCGGCAGTGATTGCCTCACGAGCGCCCTTGGTCACCTTCAGACCCTTGACGGTCACCGGACGGGACAGTTCCCCGGACAGGATGACACGGGCCGCGCGGATTTCCTCACGGATCACGTCGGCTTTCTTCAGGGCTTCCAGATCAGCGACATCGCCGTCGACCTTGGCCAGCTCGTTGAGCCGGATCTCGGCCACGTAACGCTGCTGGCGGGAAGTGAAACCAAATTTCGGCAGACGACGGGCCAGCGGCTGCTGGCCGCCCTCGAAACCGGGCGCGACGGAGCCACCGGAGCGGGCCTTCAGACCCTTGTGACCACGGCCGGCGGTCTTGCCCAGGCCGCTACCGATACCGCGACCAACGCGCTTGGCGGCCGGGCGTGAACCCGGTTCCGGACTAAGTTCGTTCAGACGCATCTTAGTTCTCCTCCACCCGTACCAGGTAGTTCACCCGGTTGATCATGCCGCGAATGGACGGAGTGTCCTCAACTTCAACGGTATGACCGATTTTACGAAGACCCAGACCCTTGACACACAGTTTGTGCTTGGGCTGACAGCTGATCGGGCTGCGGGTCAGTGTAACCTTGATTGTCTTGTTCGCCATGACTTCAACCCAGAATATCTTCCACGGTCTTGCCGCGCTTGGCTGCAACGTCTTCAGGCGCTTGCATGGCCTGGAGACCCTTGATGGTGGAACGTACCACGTTCACCGGGTTGGTGGACCCGTAACACTTGGACAGTACGTTCTGGACACCTGCCACTTCCAGTACCGCACGCATCGCGCCACCGGCGATGATACCGGTACCTTCGGAGGCCGGCTGCATGTAGACCTTGGAGCCGCCATGCTGTGCCTTCACCGGATACTGCAGGGTGTTGCCGTCAAGGGCAACGTCCACCATGTTCTTGCGCGCAGCTTCCATGGCCTTCTGGATGGCAACCGGAACTTCCCGGGCCTTACCACGACCGAAGCCGACACGACCTTTGCCATCACCCACCACGGTCAGTGCGGTAAAGGCAAAGATACGACCGCCCTTAACCACCTTGGCTACGCGGTTAACCTGAACCAGCTTTTCCTGGAGCTCAGGCGCCTTCTGTTCGTTAACGCTCATCTTCTCCACCTCTTAGAATTGCAAGCCAGCTTCACGGGCGGCGTCGGCCAGGGCCTGGACGCGGCCATGGTAACGGTAGCCGGACCGGTCAAAAGCGACCTTTTCGACACCAGCAGCCTTGGCACGCTCAGCAATCAGCTGGCCCACCTTCTTGGCTGCGTCCACATTACCCGTAGCACCCTGACGCAGGTCTTTATCCAGCGTCGAGGCAGAAGCGATAACCTTGCTGCCATCTGCGGTGGTGACCTGGGCATACATGTGCCGCGGTGTACGATGTACACAGAGGCGGTCAGTGCCCAGCTTACGGATCTTCATGCGCACCTTACGTGCGCGACGCAATCTTTCAGTATTCGCGCTCATAGTCCCGCCTTATTTCTTCTTGGCTTCTTTGCGTCTGACCTGCTCGTCCGAGTAACGAACACCCTTGCCCTTATAAGGCTCGGGCGGACGGAACGCGCGGACTTCAGCAGCGACCTGGCCAACCTGTTGCTTGTCGATCCCGCGGATAACAACCTCCGTGTTGGACGGAGTTTCAGCGGTGATCCCCTCGGGCAGTTCGTACTCAACCGGGTGGGAGAAACCCAGTGTCAGGTTGAGCTTCTTGCCCTGCGCCTGCGCCCGGTAACCAACGCCAGTCAGGTTGAGCCTGCGCTCGAACCCGGTGGAGACGCCGGTAACCATGTTGTTAACCAGCGCACGGGTCGTACCAGCAAGAGCGCGGGACTGTTTGGCACCATCACGGGGAGCAAAGCGCAGTACGTTCTCTTCCTGCGTTACTTCCACCGCCTGGTGAATGGTGAAATCAAGCGCTCCCTTGGAGCCCTTTACGTTAATTTCCTGTCCGTTCAGCTTAACCTCAACACCGGAAGGCAGCACGACAGGATTATTGGCAACCCTGGACATGTCTTTCTCCTAAAATACGGTGCAGATGACTTCGCCACCAACGCCGGCAGCACGCGCAGCGCGGTCGGTCATAACGCCCTTGGACGTAGACACGATAGCGACCCCAAGACCACCTGCCACTTTCGGCAGGGAACCAACACCGTTGTACTGGCGCAGGCTGGGACGGCTGGCACGCTGGATTTCCTCGATAACCGGCTTGCCGCCGAAGTATCTGAGGGTGATGGTCAGTTCCGGCTTGGCATCAGCTGAGACGGAAAAATCCTCGACATAGCCTTCGTCCTTCAGGACCTGGGCTACTGAGACCTTCATTTTGGAAGACGGCATGGCCACGTCGGCCTTCTGTGCCATCTGTGCATTACGGATACGGGTAAACATATCCGCAAGCGTGTCTTGCATACTCATTGGTATGAGGCTCCTGATCTTTTTAGTTGTGCAGCGGCTTGCCGCACCGCTTACCAACGATCGCCGCAGAAATCCGCGGCGACACTTACCAGCTTGACTTGGTCAGGCCCGGAACATCGCCACGCATGCCGTGCTCACGGAGTTTGATCCGTGACAGCTCGAACTTGCGCAGGACGCCATGGGGACGACCGGTAACCTGGCAACGATTGCGAAGACGTGAGGGGCTGGCATCACGAGGAAGCTTCTGCAGCTTCATCTGTGCGTCCCAACGCTCTTCATCGCTGGTATTCGGGTTCTTGATAATCGCCTTGAGCTCGGCGCGCTTGGCGGCGTACTTCTGTACCGTCTTTTCGCGCTTGAGCTCACGGTTCTTCATGGAAACCTTTGCCATGTCACTCGTTCCTTATTTCTTGAACGGAAAGCCAAAGGCTTTCAGCAGTTCGCGGCCTTCATCATCGGTTCCAGCAGTGGTGGTGATGGTGATATCCAGACCCCGGATCTTATCGGCCTTGTCGTAGTCGATTTCCGGAAAAATGATCTGCTCACGCACACCCATGCTGTAGTTTCCACGACCATCGAAGGACTTCGGGTTCAGACCGCGGAAGTCACGAACGCGGGGAATCGCGATGTGAACCAGGCGATCGAAAAAGTCCCACATGCGCTCACCGCGCAGGGTCACTTTACAACCGATGGGCCAACCTTCACGGATCTTGAAGCCGGCAACGGATTTACGTGCCTTGGTCACAACAGGCTTCTGGCCCGCCAGACGCTCCAGATCAGCTACGGCGTTCTCGATCAGCTTCTTGTCGCCAACCGCTTCGCCCACACCCATGTTCAGGGTGATCTTTTCGATACGCGGAACCTGCATCGGGTTCTTGTAGCTGAACTCCTTCTGCAGAGCCGGTACCACTTCCTTACCGTATTGCTCTTTCATGTTAAGCATCGTAACCACCACCCTTACTGGTTATCGACAGCTTCATTCGTGGACTTGAAGATCCGCACTTTGGCGCCGTCTTCCTTGATCTGGAAGCCTACGCGATCGGCCTTGCCGGTCTGCGGATTAAAAATAGCCACGTTGGAAGCCTGAATAGGCGCTTCTTTCTCGACGATGCCACCCGGGGTACCCAGCATCGGGTTGGGCTTGGTGTGCTTCTTCATCATGTTGATGCCGGAAACCACCACACGACCGTCGTCCTGAACCTTCAGGACCTTGCCGCGCTTGCCTTTGTCTTTACCCGTGGTCACGATGACTTCGTCATCTCGTTTGATCTTTTTCATAACCGGCCTCTAGTCCTTACAGTACTTCGGGTGCCAGTGAGATAATTTTCATAAACTTCTCGTTACGCAGTTCGCGGGTTACCGGCCCGAAGATACGGGTACCGATCGGCGCGTCCTGGTTGTTAAGAAGTACTGCCGCGTTACCGTCAAAACGGATCAGCGATCCGTCAGGACGACGTACGCCCTTGCGGGTCCGTACAACAACAGCGTTGAGGACCTGGCCCTTCTTCACCTTACCGCGGGGGATGGCTTCCTTGACGGTTACCTTGATGATATCCCCCACCCTGGCATAACGCCGGTGTGAACCGCCCAGGACCTTGATGCACTGCACTTGACGCGCGCCACTGTTGTCCGCGACTTCAAGCATTGTTTGAGTCTGAATCATGGTTATTCTCCAGCAGAAACCACTTTTGCAGTTTCGACAAGACTCCCCGTCCGGGCGAGTTACACCTTGGAAGCGCGTTCGGTGACTTCAACCAGAGCCCAGCTTTTGGTCTTGGAGACCGGGCGGGTTTCCTGGATGGTTACCAGATCACCGATATTGCACTCGTTCTGTTCGTCATGAGCCTGGATCTTGGTGGAGCGCTTTACGTACTTGCCGTAAAGCGGGTGCTTCACCTGACGCTCCACCAGAACAACAATGGATTTCTCCGCCTTGTTGCTCACGACCTTGCCGCTAAGGGTTCTGGCAGTTTTGGTAGCTTCAGTCATGTTACTGTCCTGCCTTATCGTTCAATACTGTTTTCACGCGAGCAATGTCGCGCTTCACCTTGCCGAGAAGGTGACTCTGATTCAGCTGACCTGTCGCCTTGCGCATACGCAGGTTGAACTGCTCCTTCAGGAGGTCGATCAGCTCTTTGTTCAGCTCGTCGACTGACTTCTCACGCAGCTCTGTTGCTTTCATCACATCACCGTCCTCGTTACAAAGGTGGTCTGAACGGGCAGCTTGGCGGCAGCGAGAGTAAACGCGTCACGCGCCACTTCTTCGGGTACCCCTTCCATTTCGTACAACATACGACCTGGCTGGATTTCCGCTACCCAATACTCGACAGAACCCTTACCTTTACCCATACGTACTTCAAGCGGCTTGCTGGAAATCGGCTTGTCCGGGAACACCCGGATCCAGATTTTCCCACCCCGCTTGATCCGACGCGTCATGGTACGACGGGCCGCCTCAATCTGGCGTGCCGTTATACGTCCACGAGTGGTCGCCTTCAATCCGTATTCACCGAAGCTCACCTTGTTGGCGCGGTGAGCAAGACCGGTGTTACGGCCTTTCATTACCTTACGGAATTTGGTGCGTTTTGGCTGCAGCATACGAGTGCCCCTTTACTTGGAACCTTTCTTGCGAGAGGCATTCTTGTTGGCCTGGACCTCTTCCATGCCACCAAGAATCTCACCCTTGAAGATCCATACCTTTACGCCGATGATGCCGTAGGTGGTCTTCGCTTCGTAGGTGGCGTAATCAATGTCTGCACGCAGGGTGTGCAGCGGAACGCGACCTTCACGGTACCACTCGGAACGGGCAATTTCGGCTCCCCCGAGACGACCGCCAACCTGGATCTTGATACCCTTGGCGCCCTGGCGCATGGCGTTCTGTACCGCACGCTTCATGGCGCGACGGAACATCACACGACGCTCGAGCTGACCGGCAACGTTCTGCGCTACCAGCTTGGCATCCAGATCCGGCTTGCGGACTTCCTCGATGTTGATGTGCACGGGCACGCCCATCAGCTCGCCAACTTCGCGACGCAGACGGTCAACATCTTCACCCTTCTTGCCGATAACAATACCGGGACGGGCGGTATGGATCGTGATACGGGCATTCTGAGCAGGGCGCTCGATCACGATCTTGCTGACTGACGCCTTTTCAAGACGCTTTTCCAGGAATGTGCGAACCTGAATGTCATTCAGCAGCTTGTTCGCATAGTCCTTCTTCTCGGCATACCAGACGGAGTTGTGCTCTTTGACAACCCCCAGCCGGATACCGGTCGGATTTACTTTATGACCCATCTGAGCATCTCCTACTTGTCGGCGACCTTGACGGTGATATGACAGGTGCGCTTCAAAATCCGGTCAGCGCGCCCCTTGGCTCGAGCTTTAATCCGCTTGAGCGTCGGACCTTCATCCACCATGACGGTGGAAACCCGCAGATCATCTACGTCCAGACCTTCGTTGTGCTCAGCGTTGGCAATGGCGGACTCAAGAGCTTTCTTGATGATCACCGATGCCTTCTTCGGGCTGAAAGTCAGAATGTTCAGGGCGTCCTCAACCGCCTTGCCACGTACCTGGTCAGCGACAAGACGTGCTTTCTGAGCAGAGAGGCGAGCGCCCTTGTACTTGGCTGCTACTTCCATTTCGTTTCCCCTCACAATCAGCGTTTAGCTTTCTTGTCGGCTGCATGACCACGGTAAGTCCGCGTTGCCGCGAACTCGCCCAGCTTGTGACCAACCATATCTTCGGTCACGTACACGGGCACGTGTTGCTTGCCGTTGTGGACAGCGATGGTCAGACCAACGAACTCCGGAAAGATCGTGGAACGACGGGACCAGGTCTTGATCGGCCGCTTGTCGTTCGCTTCCAGAGCTGTTTCGACCTTCTTCATCAGATGCAGGTCTATAAAAGGACCTTTCTTCAAAGAACGTGGCACAGCAATTACCTCTATGTAGTCGTTTACTTGGCCGAACGACGACGTACTATCATCTTGTCAGTACGCTTGTTCTTACGAGTCTTATGCCCTTTGGTCGGAACACCCCACGGAGTAACCGGGTGACGCCCGCCAGAGGTACGCCCTTCACCACCACCATGCGGGTGGTCAACTGGGTTCATAGCAACACCACGTACTGTTGGCCGTTTGCCGCGCCAACGTGATGCACCCGCTTTACCAAGCTGCTTGAGGCTGTGCTCGCTGTTGGATACTTCACCCAGCGTTGCACGGCATTCCACAAGCACCTTACGCATTTCACCTGAGCGCAGGCGGATGGTGGCGTAAGCCCCCTCCCTTGCTACCAGCTGTACGGATGCGCCCGCGGAGCGAGCCAGCTGAGCACCTTTGCCAGGCTTGAGTTCGACGCAGTGGATCACGGAACCGACCGGAATGTTCCGGAGCGGCAGCGTGGAGCCCACCTTGATCGGCGCGTCGATACCGGAGCGCACAGGGTCACCGATCTGCATACCCTTGGGAGCGATTATGTAGCGACGCTCGCCATCGGCATACTTCAGCAGTGCGATGTGCGCGGAGCGGTTCGGATCGTATTCCAGGCGCTCGATGACCGCCGGAATACCGTCCTTGTTCCGCTTGAAATCAATGACACGGTAGTGCTTCTTGTGACCACCACCAACGTGACGGGTGGTGATCCGTCCGAAATGGTTACGACCACCGGACTTGCTCAGTGTCTCAACCAACGGCTCGTAGGGGCGCCCCTTGTGCAGGTCCGGGTTGTAAAGCTTTACAACGTGACGGCGTCCGGCAGATGTTGGTTTGGTTTTGACGATCGGCATATTACGACCCCTTTACCTTATTCCACATCCAGAAAATCGATGTCCTGACCTTCCGCCAGCTTTACATAAGCCTTGCGAATGTCATCGCGCTTGCCGAACCCGCGGATAGTGCGCTTGAGCTTACCCTTACGGTTCAGAACCTGAACACCTTCGACGGTGACGTTGAACAGTTGTTCAACGGCTTTCTTGATCTCCGGCTTGGTCGCATCAGGCGCTACTCGAAAGACCACCTGGTTATGCTCTGCCACCAGAGACGCTTTCTCTGATACGTGCGGTCCCAGCAGGACCTTGTAGATACGTTCCTGATTCATCCCAGCATCTCCTCGATCTTCTTAAGAGCCGGAACGGTAACCACAACCTTCTCAAAGGCAACCAGGCTTACCGGATCAAGGCCTGCAACGTCGCGCACGTCAACGTGCGGGATGTTACGGGACGCCAGATGAAGGTTCTGCTCTACATTCTCGGCGAGGATCAGGGCATTGCTGACACCCAGATCCTTCAGCTTCTCGTTGAACGCCTTGGTCTTGGGGCTGTCGACGTTGATGTCGTCAACCAGGACCAGACGCTCCTGACGAACCAGCTCGGAAAAGATGGACTGCAGCGCGGCCCGGTACATTTTCCGGTTCACTTTCTGCTCGTAGCTCTGAGGCTTGGCAGCGAAGGTTACGCCACCGGAGCGCCAGATCGGGCTACGGATGGTACCTGCACGAGCACGGCCGGTCCCCTTCTGGCGCCAGGGCTTCTTGCCACCACCACTGACTTCAGAACGGGTTTTCTGAGCGCGGGTACCCTGGCGACCACCAGCCATATAGGCGGTGACGACCTGGTGAACCAGCGACTCGTTGAATTCTTTGGCGAACGCGGCGTCGGAAACAGAGATTCCCTGGCCGCTACCTGTAATTGTCAATTCCATCGCACCGCTCCTCAGGCTTTAACTGCAGGCTTGATGATCACGTCGCCACCGGTAGCACCGGGAACAGCGCCACGGACCAGCAGCAGATTGCGCTCGGCGTCTACACGGACCACTTCCAGGTTCTGGGTAGTGACCTGCTTGTTGCCCATCTGACCGGCCATCTTCTTGCCCTTGAATACCTTGCCCGGGGTCTGGTTCTGACCGATGGAACCCGGAGCACGGTGGGACAGGGAGTTACCGTGAGTGGCATCCTGCATGGAGAAGTTCCAGCGCTTCACGCCACCCTGGAAGCCCTTACCCTTGGACTGGGAAGTAGCGTCAATCATCTGGCCATCTTCGAAGACGGAGACGTTGATCTCGCCACCGGCCTGGAGGTCGTCGCCTTCGCCATCGGCAAGACGGAATTCCCACAGACCACGACCGGCCTCAACACCCGCTTTCGCGTAATGACCAGCCTGAGCCTTGGATACCCGGGAGGGACGACGGTTGCCGACAGTCACCTGGACTGCACGATAGCCATCGCTTTCGAGGGTTTTCAGTTGGGTAATGCGGTTGGACTCAACCTCGATTACCGTTACGGGCACTGCCTGCCCGTCTTCCGTAAAAATACGGGTCATCCCGGCCTTACGGCCGACTACACCAATTGCCATGTTTCACCTCTATAGTGTACGGGGCTTGCACCCTCTATGGCCTTAGGACAGTTACACTGACCAATACCGGGCGGTATTAGCCGAGGCTGATCTGAACGTCTACACCCGCTGCCAGATCCAGCTTCATCAGAGCATCTACTGTCTTTTCCGTCGGCTCGACAATATCGAGCAAACGCTTATGAGTACGGATTTCGTACTGATCGCGCGCGTCCTTGTTGACGTGCGGGGAAATCAGAACGGTGTACTTTTCCTTCCGCGTCGGCAGAGGGATAGGTCCACGCACCTGGGCGCCGGTCCGCTTTGCGGTATCGACGATCTCCTGCGTGGACTGGTCGATCAGGCGGTAATCAAACGCCTTCAACCGGATTCGAATCTTTTGGCTTTGCATGATGCACCAAACTCCACTCGTAGCAGCTACTGTTAGCCGACCTTCAAAAAAAGGAGCCGCATTGTATGCAGAATACCCAGCAGTGTCAAGCAGCTATGTGGCCACCCGACATTGCCGGACATACGTACTTGCGGAACAGAAAAAGGGGCTGCAAAGCAGCCCCTTTTCCGGATCATCGGAGCGACTTACTCGACGATCTTGGAGACCACGCCGGCACCAACGGTACGGCCGCCTTCGCGAATCGCGAAGCGCAGGCCATCTTCCATGGCGATCGGAGCGATCAGGGTCACAGACATCTTCACGTTGTCACCCGGCATTACCATCTCAACGCCTTCCGGCAGCTCACAGGAGCCAGTCACGTCAGTGGTCCGGAAGTAGAACTGCGGACGGTAGCCCTTGAAGAACGGCGTGTGACGACCACCCTCGTCCTTGCTCAGTACGTACACTTCGCACTCGAACTTGGTGTGCGGCGTGATGGAACCCGGCACCGCCAGTACCTGACCACGCTCAACGTCGTCACGCTTGGTACCACGCAGCAGCGCACCAATGTTCTCACCGGCACGGCCTTCGTCCAGCAGCTTGCGGAACATCTCAACACCGGTAACGGTGGTCTTGACGGTATCCTTGATACCCACAATTTCCACTTCGTCGCCAGTCTTGACAATACCACGCTCAACACGACCGGTCACAACGGTACCACGGCCGGAGATGGAGAAGACGTCCTCGATCGGCATCAGGAACGGCTGATCGATGGCACGCTCCGGCTCCGGCAGGTAGTCGTCCAGGGCTTCTACCAGCTTCTTGACAGCGGTAGTACCCATCTCGTTGTCATCCTTGCCTTCCAGCGCCATCAGCGCGGAACCGGTGATGATCGGGGTGTCGTCACCCGGGAAGTCGTACTGGCTCAGCAGGTCACGAACTTCCATCTCGACCAGCTCCAGCAGTTCCTCGTCATCCACCATGTCCGCCTTGTTCAGGAAGACCACGATGTAAGGAACGCCAACCTGGCGGGACAGCAGAATGTGCTCACGGGTCTGCGGCATGGGGCCGTCAGCCGCGGAACAGACCAGGATCGCACCGTCCATCTGCGCCGCACCCGTGATCATGTTCTTCACATAGTCAGCGTGCCCCGGGCAGTCTACGTGCGCGTAGTGACGGGTCGGGGAATCGTACTCAACGTGAGACGTCGCGATGGTGATACCACGCGCCTTCTCTTCCGGAGCGTTATCGATCTGGTCGAATGCGCTGGCAGAACCTGTACCCCACACTTCGTGACATACGCGAGTCAGTGCCGCCGTCAGCGTGGTCTTGCCATGGTCCACGTGACCAATGGTGCCCACGTTCAGGTGCGGTTTATTACGTTCAAATTTCTCTTTAGACATTCGACCAATCTCCCTAATCAACAGGACAGTAACGTTGACCGGATAAAATGGAGCTCATGGGCGGATTTGAACCGCCGACCTCACCCTTACCAAGGGTGTGCTCTACCAACTGAGCTACATGAGCATTCAACCAAATTGGAGCGGGCAGCGGGAATCGAACCCGCGTCATCAGCTTGGAAGGCTGAGGTAATAGCCACTATACGATGCCCGCATCAATAAGTGGTGGAGGGGGCAGGATTCGAACCTGCGAAGCTTACGCGTCAGATTTACAGTCTGATCCCTTTGGCCACTCGGGAACCCCTCCAGAGATGACTCCGGAATCCGGAGACACTCCAAAAACTTAAGTGGAGCTGGCGGACGGAATCGAACCCCCGACCTGCTGATTACAAGTCAGCTGCTCTACCAACTGAGCTACGCCAGCTCACGCTCGCCTCATCAGCGAGGGCGGTATACTACGGATTTTTTTCAGCGGTTGCAACACCTTCACAATCACTGATTTCAATCAGTTGTAGCCCGCTTTCACCTTCCACGGAGGCGCCCCCGAAATCGTCCAGTGACGATGGCGCTACCCCCTCAAAAACGAGGGCGTAGCTTATACGATTTCGGGGGAACTTTACCAGTATCGCGTTGATATTTTGTGCCTGACGCTGGCGGAGTACGCCCTCCGCGGATTGAAGGGACCGGAAAAGCCCCAGGGAAATGGCGTTCTCCCGTTCGCCGGATGGCACCACATAGGCCTCGATACCCTGATTGACCAGCTCCCGGTAACGCCGCAATGCCTCATCGCGGGTTTCCAGCGGCGGTATGATGACCCAGTGGAACGGCTCCAGAGACTCGACCTGCTCCTCTAAGCCGACGAACTCGACGTTGTGCGCCCCAACGGAAAGCTGTTCCCGGTAGGCCTGGGCGGCGGACTCATCCTCGAACCCACCGATAGCAAAGCATTGACGGGATGCCGCCCCTGGCGGACTGGCCGATCCAGCCTCATTTCCGGGAACGGACTCCTCAACCGGCGGGGATTCTTCCTCGGCAACCGCTTCGTTGCCAGGCTGCATACCTCCCGACTCCGTAAGACCCTGTTGACCAATAAGCTCTATTTCAGAAACGCGTGGCAGTCGCCCCTCTTCCACGGAACGCACATTGTCCGGATCATTCGCAGAGAACCAGAAAAAAAGCCCCAGGTTGGCAACAACCAACAGCAACACCAGCCAACGCACTATTCCGCCTCCACCAGGGCCAGGCCATCAAACACCAGGCCCGGACACAGACGAGACACCGGGACGCTATCCGGAACGGCGTTATCCAGCGCTTTCTTTATAAGGGGACCATCCCCACCTGTAACAAGCACCGGTATCGCCGCCTGCCGCCCCAGCTCCGAGGCCAACGCCTGGATCAGCCAGCTAACCCCATGGAATACACATTCGGCAGTGGAGCGGCCCGGCGTGGTATCGAGCGCGGCCTGGCTGTCATCAAAAAGCACCCGGGCCGTGCTTTGCCTGAGGGAAGCGACCATCATGTCGCGACCGGGCAGGATGTAACCACCCGTGTGCCTGCCCTTGTCGTCAATCCAATCGACGGTAATAGCGCTGCCAGCATCCACCACCACACAGGCTCCGCCAATCAGGTCCCAGGCACCGACCAGGGCGTGCCAGCGGTCAGCACCCATGGTTGACGCATCCTCGTAGGCGCAGGTCAGGGAGCCAAACGCTTCACGGGTCCAGAAAAACCGCACCGGTTGACGGGTGTGGATGGCGATGGTGCTCTCCAGTTCGTGGCGCGCCGCTTCGGAGCGCACCGTCGAGACGGCCACGGATGAGAGCTTCCGCCAGTGGGCAGGCGAGATATCGTCAAACAGCTGCTCCGATTCAAGCAGCCCCGCACCGGATCGGAGCACCTGTCCCTTATCCCGGAGCTGCCACTTGATCCTGGTATTGCCGGCATCGATCAGCAGTTTCATCAAACCACCCGCAGACTGATTTCTCCGGCGCTGATTCGCTGCACTCCCTGCCCGGTCTCCAGCAGGTAATGACCGGCATCATCAACGCCACAGCCAACACCGGACAGGTCACCACTGGTGGCCCTGAGCGTCCTGCCCCGGAAAGTATCGTATTGGTTCCACAGCTCTTCAAAGGGGGCAAACCCTTCCTTTTCGAAGGTCTCGAGTCGCGCAACAAGACGGTTGAGCACACCGGCAGCCAGGCGATTACGGATCCAGGACTGATCCGGTAGTGCCAGGGACAGGCTGGTCCAGGGCTGATCCACTGATTCGGCATCTGTCATATGCACATTCAGCCCAATACCCACGATCACACGGACCGCTCCCTCCAGCTCACCCTGAAGCTCAATCAGGATACCCGCAAGTTTCTGACCATCCACCAGCAGGTCGTTCGGCCACTTCAGTCCAGGCCTGACCTGCTCTGGCAGGCCCAGTGATTCGATCACCGCCAGACCGGCCACCAGACTCAACCCATCAAGTCCGGTAAATCCCCGTGAGATAGACACACCCACACTCATATACAGGTTCTTTCCCACCGGACTCCGCCATGGACGCCCCCGCCGGCCTCGCCCCTGCTCCTGACAATCGGCGATGGAGACCAGCAAACCGGTCTCGCCCTGCTGCCAGCGGCGGGTAATGTCGCTGTTGGTGGAATCGATCCGGTCATGGACAGCGAGGGAGACGCTTTCCCTGACCGGGACGGACAATCCTTCCCGAATGCTGTCTTCCGACAGCATGTCCATGGGAGCGGACAGCCGATAACCACGGCCACGGATGGTTTCCACCTGAATACCCTCTTCCTGGAGCTTACGCACCTGCTTCCAGATCGCCGTACGGCTAATACCCAGGGACTCGGCAAGGGACTCTCCGGAGTGGGTCTCGCCATCAGCGAGTAGCCTCAATAGTGGTTTCGTGTTCATAGGCCCGCCTAGTGGTCGGTGATCATTTGGGGTCAAGCTGGTGGATTAAACTATATGGGGAGGGAAAAGACAAAGTTGCACTACCCATATTGCCGGTTAGCACAGGTCTGCTCCCTCTCGGGCCGGGGAGAGGGGGAGCGCCCGCAGGGCGCCCTGGGCTTTTGGGAGGCCTCAGGCCCT
>NZ_JAVVLT010000054.1:0-155599 GCF_036224885.1 Marinobacter sp. OP 3.4 | reverse complement strand
GCCCGACCACGTCGAAGGTGATGTGGAACATCATCAGGGCAATGGCCAGGCCACCGACGATGGAGACGGTATTGGTAATACGGGACAACAGTCGACCAATGTGAAGCATGGATTGATCTCCACGATCAGATTCTGTAACCAGAAAAAGAGCGGCCCGTCGGGATATCTCCACAACGGACCCGCGCCACCTCATAGACCGTAGCTGGACACATCCACCTGCGAATAGACTTCACGCCAGAGAATGTCCCTCAGGGCTTCTTCGCTATCCATCTCCGCCCCCAGGCGGATCCAGCGGTCGAGGATCTTACGGAACTGCCTGATGCTCTCTTCCGTGTTCTCCAGGCCATAGCGTTCGGCGTATGTGGCGGCAATGGTATTCACATCATCCGCGACGAACTGCTCGGTAAAGTCCGCCAGGCCCGGGTCTGCCTCATGGACACTGATTCCCTGTTCCCGCGCATCCTTCAGGTTCTGGTCATTGCTCAGGTGGTAAGCCCAGATAATATGAGCGGCCATCGCGGCACTGGCCCTGAGGACATCGGTACGCCCCGCTTCACTCAGGGATGCCCAGGTATCCTGGTTAATGTTGGCCAGTGCGGTACCACCGTAACCACCCCCGGGGGCCCCGACGGTGATGTCGGTAACCACCTCATTCAACCGGAACACCGTCAGTTCCGTCGCTGTCTGAATGGTGCAGTCCACAACGCCCTGATCGAGTGCGTCGTAGACTTCATTGACAGACATCTGGACCGAGTTGGCCCCGATTGCCTGGGCCCAGCGGGAATGTTGCGGACCGCCACCGCGCAGTCGCATGCCCCGCGCGTCCTCCAGTGAGGTGACCGGCTGGTTGCAGAGCAGGGGCAACGGAGAGGTTGTGCCGGTCGCGGTGAACACCTGATTCTGTTGACGAAACTCCTCGACACACTCCTCACAGTGCGCCATGACATACTCGGCAACCGCGCCGCCGAATATGGCTCCGTGAGGTCCACTGAACTCCTGCTGGTCCAGGAGCATGGTCAACTCCGTGACCATGTGGGTGGAGGGGAACTCGTTCATGAAGTAGGTGGTCAGCACAACGCCCGCATCGGCCATGCCATCGCGCAGACCGGGCGAGGTTTCCATCAGGTTCAGGAGTGACAATGGATAAACCTTGGCCGACATCTCACCGTCACTTGCTTCCTCAAGGGCATCCGCCCATACCTGGGCGGATTCCGCAGGGATGGAACCCTGGGGGTAACCCAGGGCAAAACGCAGGTCAGCCTGGGCAATAGAACCCAGGCAAAGGCAGGCAGAGGCTGACGCCAGGGTCAGCAGTTTCTTGATAGTCATCTTTTCCCTCTTGGACTTATTGTCAGGATTGGTTATTCACTTCTGCATACAGCTCTTTCTTGGACAGCTTGCCCACGGGGGTTTTGGGCAATTCATCCCGGATCTCCATGCCCTGGATCATTTCGTGTTTACCGAGGCGGGAGCGTAAAAAGGTCTGCATGTCTTGCAGGGTTGGGTGAGGCGTGCCGTCCATGATCGTGACATAGGCCCGGGGGCTTTGACCCCGGTAACTGTCAGGCACGCCGATAACGGACACTTCCGACACGGCGGGATGCTCGTATATGGCTTCCTCGATGTTGCGCGGATACACGTTATAGCCGCTGCAGATAATCATGTCCTTGGTTCTGTCGACAATGTAGATGAACCCGTCTTCGTCCATGAAAGCCACGTCACCCGTGCGGAAATAGCCCTGCGAGGTCATTGATTCAGCGGTGGCGTCGTCACGCTTCCAATAGCCTTGCATCATGTTGGGGCCCTTGATGCACAGCTCACCGCGCTCGCCCGGGGGCTGCACCGTTTCCTCACCGTCCATCGACAGGATCTGCAGGTCCACGCCGGGCACGGCAACACCACAGGAACCCGCTGGCGCTGTCATTCCCTGGGGAGTAAAGGTGCCGACGGTTGACGTTTCCGTCATGCCCCAGCCTTCCTTGACGGTACACCCGGCCCGTTCCCTGAACCGCTGCTGTAACTCCACGGGCAGTGGTGCACCGCCAGAGTTGCAGAGTTTCAGGGAGTCCAGCCGGTAGTTCTCCAGTTCCGGGTAGGACAACAGCGCCGAGAGCATGGTTGGCACCGCCGGGAAAACGGTAATCCGTTCCTGCTGTATGGTCTCGAGGGCCTGCTTTGGATCAAACCGGAGCTGCTGATAAAGCGTGGCGCCGTCCCGCAGGCCAAAGAGCATGTTGACCATGATGGCGTATATATGAAATGGCGGAAGTACCGCCAGTATCCGCTCCTCTCCCGGAGAAACCGTCGTCACAAGGGCGGCCCCCAACTGGTCGGCCGCACTGGATATGGAGCGGTGAGTCAGCATGGCGCCCTTCGGGGCACCGGTGGTACCCCCGGTATACTGGAGCACCGCCAGGCTATCGGGTGCCCGCGCTTCCGGATAGGGCTGGAAGTCGCCGGCATTGTCCAGCAGAGCGGCGAAGGGGGTGACTCCGTCGGAAGGGACCTCGCTCAGCTCTCCCGCGGAGGCCATCTGGCCCCGGAGCTGATCCGGCGCACCGGCGAATTCCGCCACCGAACCGACTACCAGTCCTTTCAGACGCGAATCGCCCATAAACTGGGCTATCCGGGGCAGCAGCGCCTGGAGATCCACCGTAATGATCAGGTCTGTCTCGCTGTCGGCGATCTTGTGCTCAAGAATACGCTCGGCATCCAGTGGCGAGTAATTCACCACCACACCACCGGCCCTCAGCACCCCCATGAAACCGATGATGCAATGAGGACTGTTGGGCAGGTACAGACCGACATGAACCCCGGGCTTTACGCCCAGCGTCTGCAATCCTTTTGCTGCCCGGGATACCAGATCGTCCAGTTCCCGGTAGCTGATCTCGCGCCCCATGAAATGGATAGCCGACCGCTCCGGCCAACGACGAGCCGCATCGGTCAACATATCGTGAACCGCACGGCCAGACAGATCCGGCCGATGGGGGATGCCCGAAGGGTAACTGCTGAACCAGCGAGCATCCGGTGGAACCTGCTGATGACTCATCTTGGCAACCTCTCCACTTGATTGTTTTTATCATTCGGTTGCACCCGGAGCCCTGCGACACTATTCTTGGATTCCAGGCTGCAACATTTTTATATTTCGACACATGATGCAACAAAATAAAATAATGACGCAAGCACAGATGACACCACTGGCCAAAGCACTGGCCGGCGAAGCCAGCACAGGCGCAGCCTCTCCCCTTACGGCGCTGGAGGTCGGCCGGCAACGCTGGCTCGATTGTGAACGGATCAACATGGGGTCCATAGCGGATGAAGTGGGCGTCAACAGGGCCACACTGTTTCGCTGGGTAGGTAGTCGTGAACTGTTTGTGGGTGAAATTATCTGGTCGTTCTACCAGGACCTGATCGACAAGACCCTCGAAGCAACCTCCGGGGAAGGCCCCGACTACGTGGTAGCCGTTCTGGAGCAATTGCTCAGGAAGGTAGTGAACACGAAGCAGCTTCACCACTTCATCCGTCAGGACCCGGAGTACGCCATCCGCATCCTCACGTCCAGGTCCAGCCTCTTCCAGGCACGGTCCGTCAATATGGTTCGGGGGCTTATCGCCGAGCAGACCGGGAAAACCGACTGGACGCCCCCCATTCATCAGGACGATCTGGCCTTCCTGATTATCCGGGTAGGAGAGTCCTTTCTGTACGGTGATGTCATCAGCGGCCAGAAGACGGACATTGCTCAGACAACCACGGCATTCAGGCTCCTTTTGTCCGGGCAGGCCTGACCCTGAAAACCTGCCCAGGCATGCATCACCCTCCCCCAACAGAGCACTCAGGAGATAACTATGACAATAAACCGAAACCTCAATGGGCTTGTCGCAGGCCTCACTCTCGCCTGCCTGGCCGGCACCGGTGCTGCAACCGCCGAGCAACTGCGGTTTGCCACCGGCTCCCCTCAGAACACACTCGGTTCAAAGGGCATGGATGCCTTTATTGACGCCGTGGAAACCCGTTCCGGGGGAGATCTTACGGTCAAGGGGTATGCCCAGTCGCTGCTCAGCTTTATGGAAACGCCGTCCGGTTTGAGGGACAGCATGGCTGATCTTGGCCATGTACTGACGCCCTACTTTCCAGCGGATTTCCCCAACACCATCATGCTCACCGAAATGACCATGGCCCCCGAACTCTCAAGTGTTGAGGCAAAGACGGCCATGTTCGCCTATACCGGCGCGGTGACGGAGTACATCGTCAACGAATGCCCGGATTGCATCCAGGAGCATCTGGACCGGAACCAGGTCTATCTCAACCTGGTGAGCACCTCGCCCTATGGCCTGTTCTGCAACGACGCCGTTACCTCCTCGGAAGATATTGAAGGTCAGCGGATCCGGGTTGGTGGGCCGGTATGGTCCCGTTGGGTTGAAACCATGGAGGGCTCTCCGGTGTCCATACCGGTCAATGAAACCTACGAAGGGCTCAGCCAGGGTGTTGTGGACTGTACCGCCCACAACCTGTCGGACCTGCTCAACTTCAAGTTCATCGAAGTGGTCACCGATGTCACCATGGGCGTTCCGGGAGGCACCTTCGGCGGCGTAGGTACCAACATCAATGCAGACACCTGGCGCTCCCTGTCCACGGACGATCGCACGACCATTCTCTATGGTGCTGCACGGGCTTCCGCGGAAGTCGTCATGCTCTACTACGAAGATCACATGGAAGCGCTCCGTCAGATTGAGGAAAGCTCCGACATCACTCTGCACGAACCGGATCCGGAACTGGTCGAAGCCACTCGTGGCTTTATCGAAGAGGATCTCGAGACCGTCGCAGCCCACTACCAGGAACAGTACGGTATTGAGGATGCGGAAGAACGCATGGCGGCATTCCGCGAGACCCTGGCGGAATGGGTAAAAAAGGTCGAAGGCGTCAACACCCGGGAGGAACTGACCGACCTTTACTGGACGGAAGTCTTCTCCAAAATCGACGTAAGCACCTACAGCCTGTAAACATCCACTCCTCCATGGTCAGGTTGCAACCGGCCTGACCATGGCCTCCCCTCCCACGCCAGTAAAGATGCGGAAAAGGCACTAAAATTTTCCCTGATCGCACATATTGAACCATACTGACAGTAGCAACGGACCCTTGAGCAAACACCAACGTCAGGGACTACAGGCAGTGTGCAGCGGACGGTTCTCAAACTCGATCAGGGGCTCGGCTCATCAGTCGCCCAGTCGGCGGCTACCAGGCCCCATCCAGGTTATTGTCATTCTGATTGCGCTTTTGTTCGCAATACCGGCCACCCATGCCCGGACCATCACGCTTTCCACCGGAGAATGGCCCCCCTATTTCGACAGCAGCCTCGACAACCATGGCCTGCTGGCACAGATCATCACTGAAGCCTATGACAATGTCGGGATATCCGTTGATTACAGCTTCCTGCCCTGGTCCCGGGCCCTGGCCATGGCGCATCACGGCACCTATGACGGCTCGGCGGCCTGGAGCTGTACCGCCGCCCGCTCCGAAAACTTTCATTTCAGCCAGCCGATACTGCCCCTTTACTACGTCTTCTTTGTCCGCAAGGACAGTCAGTTCGATTGGCGGCAAATCGACGATCTCAAGGGGCTGACCATTGGCCTGACCCAGGACTATGCCTATGGCGACCAACTGACCTCGGCGGTGGACCGGGGGCTTGTAAACACGGACATGACGGCATCGGATGAATCCAACTTCCGGAAACTGCAAGCGGGACGGATAGACCTGTTCCCGATGGACCCGCTGACCGGACTGCAGATGATCGACCGGCTGTTCTCCGGGGCCGAAGCCCGGCAACTGACCTACCATCCACGCCCCATCCACCAGGCCAGCTATCACCTGATTTTCTCTAGGCAACAGGACAATGGGGGTGAACTGGCGCAACAGTTCAACCGGGGACTGGAAGCCCTTCGGTCCTCCGGTCGCTTTGCCGAAATACTCGACAGCCAGCTCGGGGACTCACAACGATGGCACGCACTGGACCCGTTACTGACGATCAAGCCTCCCCGGGGTCGTTGCAGGATCAATGACGCCAGAACCGTCGGGTTCCACAGCAAAAGCAGCCGTTGAACAGGGAGTAACCCCATGCAGGTCGGAGAAATCACCCAGAAACTGATCGACGCCGCCTCGGATGCGATCATCATCCTGGACGGGCACGGGCATATCCGCCACTTCTCCAGCTCGGCCGAAAACCTCTTCGGGCTGGAAGCACCCGCCTGCCTGGACCAGCACTTTTCCCTGCTGCTGGCGCCAAAACACCGCCAGGAAGTTGTGGACTGTTTTACCGAACTCCGCAACGGCGAGCACCCGCTGAACGGTGTGGGGTATCAGGTGACGGCCCAGGACCGGCAGGGGAATACCTTCCCCATGTCCCTGGAAATCGGGGAAGCCAAGCTGGAGGAGCACCGCCTGTTCATCAGTGTCTGCCGTGACCTGTCTGCAGAGCGTGATGCCACAGACCGACAACGTTCCGCGGAAAACCTGAACCGGGCGCTGTTCGAGGCGGCGGTGGATGCCATCATCACCATTGATGCCCGCGGGCACATACGCATGTTCAACCAGGCCGCGGAGTCACTGTTCGGCTATCAACGGTCGGAGGTACTGGACCGCAATGTCTCCCTGCTGATGCCCGATCACTACGCAAAACATCACGACGCCTATATCGACAACTATCTGCGCACCGGTGAGGCCAGGATCATCGGTATCGGTCGGGACGTGGTGGGCCAGCGCAAGGACGGCTCCCGCTTCCCCCTGCACCTGTCGGTTGGCGAGGCATGGCACCATAACGAAAAGCACTTTATCGGCATCTGCCATAATCTGTCCGACTACCATGATGCGTTGCGTAAACTGGCTGTGGCGGAAAAGCGCTACAAGGAGATCGTCCACAGCCAGACCCAGATGATCTGCCGGGTCGATACCGACCTGAAGATTACCTTTGCCAACCGGTCATTCATGAAATGTCTGGGCAAGTCCCACGGGGAACTGATCGGTACGCCCCTGTACCGTTTCGCCACCGAAAACGAGGCGGCCATCCGCGACCTGCTGGGTCAGCTGTTTGACGCCACCGACGTCCAGCAGCTAACCGTGAAAATGACCATGGCGGCACCATCACGGAAGCCACAGGTAGAATGGACCTTTACCCGGCCCGGGGGCAACGACGACGAAGCTGCGGAACTTCAGGGCTTCGGGGTGGACATCTCCGAAATGGAAGATGCCCGGCGCGAGGCGGACTACCTGAGAAACCATGACACGATCACCGGTCTCTATAACAAACAGGGGTTCATGAATGCACTTGCGTCCTGGACCTCGGGGGTACCGGCCTTCTCGGTCATCCATATCGACCTGGAAAACTTCGGACTGGTGAACCAGAGACATGGCTTCGACAGCGGTAACAGCGTCCTCAACGAGGTTGCCCGCCGGATCCAGTCCATCACCGGCAACACCAGCCTTGCCGCCAGGATCGGTGCCGACGATTTTCTCGTTGCCTCTCTGGTTTCCCGGTTACGGGAGGTCAGGGACGTCACGGGGCGGCTCGTATCCGGGATAGGGCGCAGTCTGCTGGTGGATGGCCAGGACCTCTCGATAGATGTCGCCATTGGTGTCGCCTTCTACCCGGAAGACAGCAAAGACCTCCATCGCCTGCCCGACCTGGCCGAATCCGCCATGAAGGACGCCCGCACCCGCAGGGAAACCATCGCCCTGTTCAACCGGGAATCCCACAGCCAACTTCACCGTCGCCTGGACATTGAGCAGGCCCTGAAGCGTGCCATTGAAGACCGGATACCCCATATCCTGCTGCAACCGAAGTACGACATTCCCTCCGGGCGGATATCCGGTTTCGAGGCCCTGGTCCGCTGGCAGGATCCGGAACTGGGCTTCATTTCACCCGCCGAGTTCATTCCCCTGGTGGAGCACTCCAGGCTCGGACAGCGTCTGGACCGGTATGTTATCCGACTGGCCTGTGCCGCCATTGGCAGGATTGCCAGCCTTAGCGACAGGCCACTCCCCGTTGCGGTCAATATCACCGCCCCCCACTTTTCCAACCCGGAACTGGCGGGGTTTATCCTGGGGCAGTTGGAAGCTGCCCGCCTCGACCCGAGGCTACTGGAGATTGAGCTCACCGAAGGGGTGTTCCTGGCCCCCAACGATACTGTCACCAATAACCTGTCTGCCCTCAGAAAAGCTGGTGTGAAAGTGGCCATCGATGACTTTGGCACCGGCTACTCGTCACTCAGTTACCTCAAGAACCTCCAGGTGGATGAGCTCAAGGTGGACAAGTCCTTCACCGATGAAGTCGCCACCAGTACCGGCAGGACGGTCCTGCAGGCCGTGGTGCTGATTGCAAAGGCATTCGGCCTGAAAGTCACCGCGGAAGGCGTGGAGACCCAGCAGCAGCTGGCCATACTGGAGGAACTGGGTTGCGACCTGGCCCAGGGATTCCTGCTGTCAAAACCCATCCCGGTCGAGGACGCCTGTCAGCTTTTGCAAAATTGACCCAGCGCAACTTCCCGCACGATTAGCCCCCGTTTTCGACAAAGTTGCTTGCCATGATTCTTCTGAAGCTGAGATGATTTAGTTAGAAAAGGCAGGTATTTTTCACTGGATGCATGAACCTGGCGGGTAAAATGCCCCAGTGACACTACCGGTCTTGCTGCCCCTGTAGTCAGGCAACGGCAACATGAGTCTAGGTCAGGCACTGCGCCAGTTCAGGAAACACAAAGGCCTCACCCTGGCCGAGCTGGCGGAAAAAACCGGGTCCCATGTGGGCAACCTGTCCCGCATTGAGCGGGACATGGCCAATCCAAGCCTGGACCTGCTCTACCGGATTACCCAGGCCCTGGAATGTTCCATGGCCGACATTTTCCTGGCATCCTGCCAAGGCACTGGCAAGGATCCGTCGCAAACCGCCCTGAACGCCGTGTTCGTCTCGCTGATGCAAAAGGACCGTGAACTGCTGCTGGACTTTGCCCGCCTGCTCCAGAAACGTACAAACCGGACCGCCACCACTCCCCGACCGAACGAGCCCTACCCTGAGGACGGTCCACCGCCCTAGGACCCTGCTTGTCAGGAAAGTGCGCTGATGCGTCGTGCCAGCCGCCGGTCCGCCAGCCCCACCAACAGGATACCCAGACCAATCAGGCAAAAGCCGACGATATCCATGCTACCCGGTCTTTCCCCCAGAATGACCGCCGATGAAATAAGCCCCACGGCGGGCACGGCTGCGGAACTGAGGGACATGGTCACCGCCGGCAGCGACCGGATGGCCCCCACCTGCGCGGCAACACAAACCCCGGAGGCCAGCGCGCCACTGAAGAAGATATTCACCAGGAAGGCCGGCTCCCAGCGGATGCTGGCCGCATCCTCCATTAACAGCGACAGGGGCACCAGCAGGAACACCGACGAGAGCAGTTGCCAGGGGATCAACGACAATACGTCACCGTGCCACCGGTGCTTGCGGACATGGACAAGCCCCGCCGTCCAGACCAGCGTCGCCAGCACAATCAGTCCGCCGCCAGTCAGCGTACCCGGTGCCTCCCAGTCGATGGTCAGGGGATTGAAAATAGCCATCAACCCCGCCAGCCCCAGGCCGGTACCCAGGGCCCGCGCCAGGGTAAACCGCTCCCCCAGGAACAGGGCCGCCGCCGGCACCACCCAAATCGGCGAGGTATAGGCCAGGATGGCTGCCCGACCGGCAGGCATGAACTGCATGCCCATGGTCACAAGGGTGATGAAGCCCATGTTCTGCAACAGCCCCACCGAGAATACCACCGGGATATCCGACCGATGGGGCACCCGCAGGATCCCCAGACAGCGGGCGATCACAAACATGGTGATGGTGCCCAGGATCATGCGCAGGGTGGTGTACAACAGCGGTGGGCTGTAACTCAGCCCCATCTTCAGGATCGGAAAGTTGATGCCCCAGGTCAGGGCGGTAAACGCCAGCAGCAGGTACCCGTTACGCCAGGCATAACCGGGTCCTGCCGCCGTCACGGCTTCGGCGGGTCGTGACATGGTCAGTGCTCAACCTTCAGCGCACTCTCATGCCAGTTGCGCAGGGCCCTGTCGGACATCCACACCATCAGGGCGAACAGCAGGATGCCGGTTACAGTGATCAGAATCAGGGCGGCGAACATCCTGGGAATCTGCAGGTTGTAGCCGGATTGCAGGATCATGTAGGCCAGCCCTGCCTTTGCCCCGCCGGTACCGGCCACAAACTCCGCCACCACGGCGCCAATCAGTGCCAGGCCGGAGCTGATCCGCAGACCGCCGAAGAAGTACGGCAGCGCGCCGGGAATCCGCAGCCGAACCAGTTCCTGCCAGCGACTGGCCCGGTACATGCGGAACATGCTCAGCAGGTTCGGGTCGACACTACGCAACCCCAGGGTGGTGTTGGAAATAATCGGGAAGATGGCCACGATCACCGCACAGATGGTCAGCGCCCAGGTGGTGTCATTGACCCAGATGATGATCAGCGGCGCAATGGCCACCACCGGTGTCACCTGCATCAGCACCGCGTAGGGGAACAGGCTGATCTCGATCCACTTGCTCTGCACAAACAGCAGCGATGCGGCGACACCGAGAATCACCGCGATAGCGAAGGCCAGGAAGGTCACCTTCAGGGTCATCAGCAAGGCATTAAACAACGACGGGAAGTCAGACACCAGCGACTGGCCGATGTCCACGGGGCTGGGCACCAGGTACTTGGGCACCTCAAACGCCATCACGGTGAACTGCCACATCAGCAGCACCAGTACGCCCACCAGCAGGGGGGCGGCAATCTGCACGAAGCGTTCATTACGGATCAGCGGGGTTTTCATGACTGGCTCTCCTCATCACGGTCCTCACCCATGGCGCTGGCCCGTTCCAGGGCCTGGGATACCTGTCGGCAGTATCCGGCGAATTCGGTGGATACCCGGAAATCCGGTGATCGCGGATAGGGTTCATCGATGGTGATATCGTCCACGATGCGACCAGGGCGGGCCGCCATCACCACCACGCGGTTGGACAGGTACACGGCTTCATAGACGCTGTGGGTGACGAACACGATGGTCCAGCCATTGTCCTTCCACAGTTTGAGCACATCGTCGTTGAGCTTGTTCCGGGTCATCTCGTCCAGCGCACCGAAGGGCTCGTCCATCAGTAGCAGATTGGGCTCGGTTACCATGGCCCGGGCGATAGAGGCACGCATCTGCATGCCGCCGGACAGTTCCCGGGGGAAGCTGTTATCGAAGCCCTGCAGGCCCACCATGCCCAGGGCGTCGTCGATCTTCCGCTCCGCCTCCGGCGACTTGCCCGCGTGCTCCAGGTCCAGGGGCAGGCGCACGTTCTTGCGCACCCGGGCCCAGGGCATCAGGGTGGCGTTCTGGAACACAAAGGCCAGCTTGCGTCCCTTGCTGCCGACCACACCGTAGTCCTGCTCCCACCACTTCACGGTACCGCTGGTCACCTCACCCAATCCCGCCATAATGCGCAGCAGGGTGCTCTTGCCGCAGCCGGATGGTCCCAGCAGGCTGACAAACTCACCCTCCTTGACGGTGAGATCGGCTCCTTTGAGGGCCACGGTGCCATTGCCATAGATCTTGTTGACGCCATCCACCTGCAGTACCGGGCGTGAGGCCGCAGCGCCGCTTTCAGGAGCGGTTGCCTCGGTCTCCGGCGCCGGGTTCAGGGGCATAACCTTGCTAGCTGTCATAGTGATGTCTCCAGGGCCGGCCGGACTCTCTGACCGCCCGGCATCAGGATGGGGTTAGCGTCGGCGCTTAGGGAAGCACCGGCTCTTCAGGCAGGAAGTCCAGGGTGTAGACCTTACTCAGGTCCAGGTCTTCCGACGCCAGGTCCGCTTCCACCATGAAGTCCCTGATCTTCTGCCAGCGCTCTTCGGTCATGACACCGATGCCCATGGTTTGGGCATCGCCACCGGTGACCAGCTCGTACTCCTTCATCTTTTCGATGCCGTAGGCGATCTGCTCCGGGGTCATTTCCGGGTTTTCCTGCATGATCAGCTCGTTGCCCGGGGCGGGATCTTCCAGGTAGCTCTTCCAGCCCTCCATGCTGGCCTGCACAAAGCGCTTCACCACATCGGGGCGTTCCTCGACCATATCGGTGGTCGTTTCGATGGTGGTGGCGTAGGGAGGGTAGCCGTAGTCGGACAACAGGAAGACGCTTGGCTCGATGCCGCCCTTGCGGATGGCGAAAGGCTCGGACGAGAGATAGCCCTGCTGGACAATACTCTCGTCGTTCAGAAAGGGCGCCACGCTGAAGGTATAGGCATGGACAACGTCATCCTCGAAACCATACTCCGCCTTCAGCCATGGCCAGAAGGTGGAATGGGCGAAGGTGGCGATATAGACCGGCAGTTCCTCTTCCTTGATCTGCTCGATGGATTCAATATGCGGGTGGGCTATCAGTGCCTGGGGATCCCCCTGCATGGAAGCGGCCACGGTCATTACCGGCAGCCCCTTCTCCACGGCGTTGATGTTGCCGATGGGGTAGCCCATCAACAGGTCATAGCGACCACTGACCAGTAACTGTGTGCCGTTGACCTGGGGGCCACCCATTTTGATTTCCACATCCAGGCCGTAATCCTCGTACAGGCCGGTGGCCAGGGCCTGGTAGAAGCCGCCGTGCTCGGCCTGGGCGTACCAGTTGGTGCCGAACACCAGTTTGTCCAGCTCCTCGGCGGATGCCGGTGACAGGGCCAGCATGCCTGCCATGGTGATGGCGCCGCCAAGCGTGGCGCGTGTTGATAGTGCCATGGAGTCTCTCCTGTGAATACGGCGACTGCGTCGCTCTTTAATTGACCATTTGTTCAGGTTTTTAAAAGCAACCGCCGTGCCACTCCCGGATAAACGGGAAACACCTTATATTTCATGACAATAAAACGATTACAGAGGATCCGGCAGCGCACTACGCTGACCCAGCTTCTGGCCAATTGCACCGGTTTTGATCATGAGCAGTGCTCTACAGCTAATCGGGATAGGGGGGAGCCATAAGGCACCGCCCCTCCCACACCACCCGGCAAGCGGGTCCGCACCGGGCGGTTCGAGAAGTTGAGGTCATGAGAGACGCGGCACTCCCAACCGATCGAAGTAGGCAACCGTCAGCACATTATGGATGGCAGACCGACTATTATGCCACCAGCGGCGGCTCAGGGCCGCCACCGATTCCGCAACCCAGGGGCTCGCGCCAAGGCGCAGCAGTTCCCGGTAAGTCGTCTTGCCCCGTCGCCATTGCTTAAGGTGAAGGGCTCTCAAGCGACGACGTATCCACTCATCCAGTGATCGCCGGATGCGTGGCGTTTGCGCCAGCCGGAAGTACCCTTTCCATCCCAGCAGGTAGCTGCGGAGTTTCTCTACCACCTGTTCAATACTGCGCCCGCCATTGCGGCGGGTCAGATGCCTGATCCTCCGCTTGAACAACTGCAACGCCTTGCTGGACAGTCCACGCCTTACCTCGCCGTCCCTCGTCTGCCATAAAGCATACCCAAGGAACTTACGACCGAACACGCTGGTAACCGCGCTCTTGGATTCGTTAACCCTCAGGCGCAGTTTGTTGTAGCAGCGGCGCAATAGCCGCATCACGCGTTCACCGGCTCGTTGACTGCGCACGTAGACATTGCAGTCATCGGCGTAACGGGCAAAGCAATGCCCCCGGCGCTCCAGTTCCTGATCCACCTCATCCAGCAGGACATTGGCCAGCAACGGCGAGAGCGGGCCGCCTTGCGGCGTCCCGTCTACGCGCCGGATGACCACGCCGTCATCCATGATGCCCGCATTCAGGTACGCACGAACCAGCCGGATGATCCCGGGGTCGTTCACGCGCCTCTTCAGACGGTCGATCAGGATGTCGTGGTTGACCCGGTCGAAGAACTTCGACAGATCAACATCCACCACGATGTGGCGGCCTTGCTGAGCGTAGCGTTGCGCAGCCAGCACCGCGTCGTGGGCCCGACGGCCCGGGCGGAAGCCGTAGCTGTGCTTGCTGAAGGTGGGATCAATCAGGGGTTGCAGCACTTGCAGCAGTGCCTGTTGAATCAGACGATCAGTGACGGTGGGTATGCCCAGTTCCCGCTCACTGCCGTCCGATTTCGGGATGCCTACCCGACGAACGGGCTGTGGCCGGTAAGAACCGTCCAGCAGCCGCTGGCGAAGCTCCGGCCACGTCCATCGCAGGTGTTCAGCGGTCTGGGCAACATCCAGCCCGTCCACACCTGCCGATCCCTTGTTGGCCTTCACGCGCTTCCATGCCCGTTGCATATTCTCTCGTGCGAACGCCTGCTCCAGCAGGCCTCGCCCTGCGCCCTCCGGTTCTCGTCGCGGGAGTCCTGTTTCATCGCTGGCCACTTCCGGCAAGGCTTCACCATCCCGTTCCGCGACCCGCCCCGCTGGCGCGGGCATCTGATGCGTTACAGTGCTCATCGACAAGGCGTTTGACGCTCCTTCTCGTTCGGCCCTTCGCCCTCAGTTAGCGGCTACTATGGCCTCTGCTGACTTCTCGCTCCGTGTTGCCACGTCGCCCTTTCAGGCATGAGGCGAGATCTCCCCGGGTAAGAACACACTCCTTCACCGCACAACCGCCGGATTTACACCACCTCGCCTTGACCACAAGAGCTTCGCGGCTTTTAGCCCGCTCGCCCTGCTTGGCGGTGCCTCGTACCCGATTCTTGTTCATCGGCTCGCGGTTTACGATCCACGCTTCCTCCCCACGGTCGGTCACCCTTCCGCAGTTGCGCTTCACTTCGTTCGCTGTGGCCAGCTCACGGGAGGACTTTCACCTCCAGGAGTGCGCCCGTGCCGGGCGCACTAAAAAAGCCGCCCGAAGGCGGCAATAAGGAAGACGCAACACTTGCATCTTCGTCCCTTAATCGGGAGCCTCAGCATAAGCGGCCAGCTCAACGGAGGCGGGTTCCGGCTCAATCTGGCGGGAGAGACGGGCCACCCTGGCACCAAGCGCCCGGGCAATCGCCAGTTCGTTGTCATCCACACCCCGGGCGCCATCAAATCCGGTGACCACGGAAGCCCCATAGGGCGAGCCACCCTTGGTGGTGCGCACCAGCTCCGGCACGCTGTGGGGCACCCCGGCCAGCACCATGCCGTGCTGCATGAACGGCAGCAGCAGGGACAGCAGGGTCATCTCGTTGCCGGAATGCATGCCCCCGGTGGAAGTGAAAGCGGCGCCCACCTTGCCGATCAGCGCTCCCTGTCGCCACAGCGGTGCGACTTCATCTATAAAGGCCCGCAGCGGCGTGCTCATCAGGCCATAGCGTGTGGGCGATCCCCAGACGATGCCCTGGGCCCAGGCCAGGTCGTCGGCGGTGGCCCTTGGCAGGTCACGGTATTCCGCCTGGGCGGCCACGAAGTCTTCCCGATCGGCGTCCACGCTGAATTCCGGCTCATGAATATCCACCCGACACAGGCGGACCTCGGCACCCTCTGACCCTGCGCCTTCGGCAATGGCCTTGGCCAACGCCAGGGTGGTGCCGTAACGGGAATCAACAACGACGGTGACGCGGCTTTCGTTCATGACAGGGGCCCTCAGTGCTTCTGGTTGCGCCAGAAGGTCTCGTGGACCTCGGCGGCCTCGTCCTCAAGTACCGGGCCGATCACCTCAACCTCACGCTGGCCGGAGGCGAACACCTCTCGGCAGGGCAGGTCCAGGGTCGGGTTCTCCGGATGGTTGCCGGTCATTTGCTTCAGGCGGTGCTCGCTGACGCCGTAGACCAGCCGCCCCAGCCCGGCCCAGTACGCGGCGCCGGCGCACATGCAGCAGGGCTCCGCCGATACATACATGGTGAAGGCGGCCATCTCTTCCGGTCGCCAGGTCTGGCTGGCGCGGGTCATCAGCACCCGCTCGGCGTGGCCGGTCATGTCCTGGTGTGGCAGGTAGGCATTGATCTGCTCCATCAGCACTTCCCCCTGGTCGTCCACCAGAATGGCGGCAAACGGATGGATGCCCTGGGCCGCGGCGCTGCTGGCCAGGTCCAGGGTCTTGCGGATGAACCGCAGGTCGGCTTTGCTTGGTTCCAATTCGGTAGTCCTCTTATAAAACGTGTCTCAACGGGCCTTGCGGGGCAGGCTCCAGGGGAAGAACAGCTGCTGGGTCCACTGCACGGACTTGAACAGCAGCAGGCTCACCACCGCCAGGAAAAACAGGCCGGCAAAGGCCTGGGGAATGCGGAAGAACGAGGTGGAGAACTGGATGAAGTAGCCAAGCCCCTCCTCGGCGGCCACGAACTCCGCCACCACGGCCCCGATAATGGCCAGGGTGATGGCCACCCGCAGGCCACTGAAGATGTGGGGAATGGCGTAGGGAATGCGGATCTGCCAGGTTTCCCGGCGTAGCGGCGCATCCAGCGAACGGCTCAACTCGACCAGTTCCTCCGGCGTCTCATTGATGCCCGTGGCGGTGGACACCACCAGCGGGAAGAACGTCAGCAGGCAGGTGATTAGCACCCGCGACGGATCGTCCGACCCCATCAGCACGATGATCAGCGGCGCCACCGCCACCACCGGCGTGGACTGGATCACCACCAGCAGCGGGTAGAGCGTGCGGCTCAGGAATTCCGAACGCATCATGGCAATGGCAATGGGGATAGCGACCAGTATGGACACCGCAAACCCCATCAGCGCCACCCTCAGGGTCGCCCAGAGGTGAGTGAACCAGCGGCTCATCTCCACCTTGAAGAAGGCATCGACAATGGCCGTTGGCGCCGGCAGCACGTATTCCGGTAACGAGAACACCTGGCATACCAGCTCCCACAACAGGATCAGCGCCAGGAAGAACAACCAGGGCGCGGCCATCAGAAGCGAGGCCCGCGTCCTGCCTTCAGGCAGCGTCAGGCTCATAGATATGCTTCCTCAGGCGTTCGGTGAGTTGCCCGAACCGTGGTTCGGAGATGGTATGGGCCGTCCTTGGTCGGGGGATATCCACATCCAGCACTTCAAGCACGGTGCCGGGTCGCTTGCTCATCACCAGCACCCGGTCCGCCAGCAGTACCGCCTCGGCGATGGAGTGGGTAATGAACAGCACGGTCTTGGGGTTCTCCTCCCAGATCTTCAGCAGGTCGAAGCCGATCTGCTCCCGGGTCATGGCGTCCAGGGCCGAGAAGGGCTCGTCCATCAGCAGGATATCCGGGTTCAGCAGCAGCGCCCGGACAATGCCGACCCGCTGCTGCATGCCACCGGACAACTCGTCCGGCATCTTGTTGGCAAAGCTTTCCAGGCCCGCCATCGCCAGCAGCTCGTCGGCGCGCTTCTCGTCATCCCGACCGTAACGGCCAAACTTGTGTTTGAGCGGGAACAGCACGTTCTTGCGCACCGTCAGCCAGGGCAGCAGGGTCGGCTTCTGGAACACGATGCCGACATCGTCCCGGGGCCCCGTGACCGGCATACCAAACACCGAGACCTCGCCCTCGGACGGTGTCAGCAGGCCGGAGATCATCCGCAACAGGGTCGACTTGCCGCAACCGGAGGGCCCCACCACCGCCACGAACTCGTGACGGCGGATGTCCAGGTCGATGCCGGTCACGGCCGGCGGCACCCCAGGAGTGGGATCGTACCGGTGCCCGACTCCGGAGAGCCGGACAAACGAACGATTGGTGGCGGGTTCCGTCATGCTTACAGGGCCTCAAGCAGAGTGCGGTCGATGATCGCTTCCGGATCCAGAACGTCCTTTTCCAGCTTTTCCGCCTGGGATACCCAGTCCCAGGTCAGCGCAACCCGGTCTTCGGTCAGGGCACCGAGGCCGTCCCGCTCGCTCACGTTGTTGACCACCAGCTCCATGGTGTCGCCGATCTGCGCGGTGGCCACGTCCACATCCACTTCCGGCACCATGCTGTTGAGGGCTTCCGCCGCCTGGCGCGGGTTGTCATGGGTGAACTTCAGGGACTTGTCGAAGGCCCGCATGAAGCGCTTGGCCACATCCGGGCGCTCGCTCAGGAACTTCTCGCTGGCCACCACGGAGGAGGAGTAGAGTTCAAGGCCAGCGTCGGACCAGGGCAACACCACCAGTTCGTTACCGGTGGCTTCAGCCTGATCGGCAAACAGGGCAATGTTGGTGACCCAGGCGATAATGGCGTCGGTGCCACCATTCATCAGCATGGGGCCCAATGCTCCCGGGTCCGCCTTGGTCAATTGGACCGCGTCTTCCGCCATGCCGTTCTCCTTCAGCACCAACGGCAGGAAGGCGTTGGACGAGGTGAACGGCGAGGTGGCGACTTTCTTGCCATCCATATCCGCCATCTCGCTGATGTCGTTCTTCTCCAGGGTGAAGAAGGCATGGGGCGCCTGGTTGAAGATGCTGTAGACGGCCTTCACCGGCAGGCTGTCATCCTGGGCCTTGGCCGCCATCAGGGCACCGATGTCGGCGCTGCCAATATCCGCCTGGCCAGTGGCGATCTTGGTGATCGCATCGGTGGAGCCACGACCGCTGGCGATGCTGACTTCCAGGCCTTCCTCCTCGAAGAAGCCTTCCTGGACACCCACATAGACCGGGGACTTGTCCCCACCCGGCAGCCAATCGAGCTGGTAGGTCACTTCGTCGGCGGCTAGTACCGACTGGGCCATGAGCCCGCCGGTCAATGAGGCCGCCAGCAGGAATGAACGTGTAAGACGCTTGTGCATGTGCTTTTCCCCTTTCATGGTTTATCGCCCGCCGAATTTTATTGATCATTCGGTCAGGTTTTATCAGGAGAAAGCAAACGACAGGCCAGCTTGGAAACGTCTGTTGCATAATTCCCGCCAGAACTGACGAACCGCCTGAAAAACGAGACCTTTCACCCTTCTACCCGCCTCCGGCCACAGGGCCACACCAGAAGCACTGAAACTCCAGCCCGGGCCAGGGCCTGTCGTTCAACCGGATCAGGCGCCCGAAACTAGTGCACAAAAACGCGACACGCCCTCATATGAGGCCGGTGTCCGGCGACGGTTCTGGTCGCAATCGCTCACAGGCCAACGGATTCCCGGCGTCGAGGTCCCGCCAGATCACAGTTCCCAATGGCACGCTTTATGAATTACTGACCACATGGACAATATTGCAGACAGAAAGTGGAGCCACACCATGAGCAAGAATTCCGGGGCGGGCGCCGCCCTGCCCGTCATCGACCTTTCCCTGCTGGCGGGAAACGAGGAACAGCGTCAGTCGCTGGCCCGATCCCTGAATAACGCCTGCCTGCATACCGGGTTCTTCTATATCTGTCGCCACGGTATTCCTGATGGCCTGATCGCCCGGGTCTTCCGGGAATCCCGGGCGCTCTTTGACCTGCCGGCAGAGGAGAAGGAGGCCATCAACAAGGCCCACTCAACGGCCAACCGGGGTTACGAACCGTTGAAGGGACAAACCCTGGAACCCGGCAGCCCGCCGGACCTCAAGGAAGGCTTCTATATTGGCGAGGAACTGGACGACTCGGATCCCCGGGTCCGGGCCGGACGCTTCAACCATGGCCCCAACCAGTGGCCTCCGGCATTGCCGACGTTTCGCGAGACCATGAGCGAGTATTTTGAGGCCATGAACGAGCTGAGCGACAGGATCATGCAGTCGCTGGCCCTGGCTCTGGACCTGCCACAGGACTTCTTCGACGATTTCTGCCAACAACCGCTCTCGACCCTGCGACTGCTGCATTACCCGCCGCAACCGCCGAACCCTCAACCCGGCGAGAAAGGCTGCGGCGCCCACACGGATTTCGGCGGTGTCACCATCCTGCTGCTGGACAACAACCCCGGGCTTCAAGTGTGGGATGCCGCCAACGACCGCTGGATCAATGCCGACCCGGTTCCCGGCACCTTCGTGGTCAACCTGGGGGACATGATTGCCCGCTGGACCAACGACCGTTACCGCTCCACGCTGCACCGGGTGGTCAACACGTCGGGGGCGGAGCGCTACTCGGTGCCCTTCTTCTACAGCGGTAACCCGGACCATGAAGTCGCTTGCCTGCCCTCCTGCCTGGCAGACGGCGACCAGCCCCATTACCCGCCCACCACCGTGGAAGCGCACCTGATGGAGATGTACCGGAGGACCTATGCCTGAAACAAAGGTGACGGCGGTGTTGATCCACGGGGCCTGGGCCGGCGGCTGGGTGTGGGACACCATTACGCCACTCCTGGAAGCCCGGGGGTTCCGGGTTCTGGCGCCGGATCTTCCCGGTTGCGGTGCGCGGCTCGGTGATCCTGCACAGGCCTCGCTGACCGCATGTGTCGACGACCTTGAACAACAGCTCAGTGCCATCACCGGGCCGCTGTTGCTGGTGGGGCATTCCGGCGGTGGTGCCGTGGCCACCCAACTGGCTGAGGCGGTCAGCGAGCGAGTCGTTGGTATCGCCTACCTGGCGGGCATGATGCTGCCATCAGGTACTGGTTTCGGTGAGCTCGTCGCCGAGATGGTCGATGCCTACCCGGAAGCGTCCGGTATCGGCCCATATCTCGAATGGGAGGCCGGAGGTCAGGTCTCACGGGTGCCGGCTCATGCCATTCGCGAGATTTTCCTGCAGGATGTCAGCGATGCGACAGCAAACCAGGCCATTCCCCGTTTTGGCCCCCAGGCCGAAGGCAGCCGCGCCCTGGTGCCGCACTGGACACCGGAGCGGTTCGGGCAGATTCCACGCCTGTATGTGGAAGCCCGCCAGGACCGCTCGGTGGTGCTGCCGGTGCAGCGCCAAATGCAGCAGTTGGTGCCCGGCGCACAAGCAGTATCACTGGATACCGGCCATGTGCCGCAAGTGGCAGCGCCGGAGGCGGTCGCCAATGCCCTGGCGGAATTTGTGTCGGTAAACAGCTCACCAACCTGATCCAGCCAACGGGAACGAAAAGGGCGGCAAACGCCGCCCTTTCTGGTCACGACTGAGTGTTCAGTCAGCGTGCACGGCTTCCACAAAGCTCAGATCAAAGGCCCTCTCCCAGTCCAGGTCCTCCGGCAGGGTATCGGCGGCCACCATGTCCTCAAAGAAGGCCTGCCAGCGCTCACGGGTCATCATGCCGTACTGGCCACCTTCGGCCGCACCGGACAGCAGGATACCTTCCTCCTGCATCTTCGCGTGGCTGTAGGCCAGCAGTTCATCCTGCATTTCCGGGTTGTCTTCCTTGATCAGGGCGTTGGCCGGTGCCGGATCCTTGAAGTAGGCTTCCCAGCCCTTGGCGGTTGCTTCCACCATCTTGCGCACCACCTCCGGATTCTCATCCACCATCTCGGCGGTGGTATCCAGGGTCGCGGAATAGGCTTCCCAGCCATAGTCCGCCAGCAGCAGGCTCTTGCCCTCTACGCCAGCCTGCTCCAGGAAGAAGCCGTCGTTGGTGACATAGCCCTGCTGGATGGTCTGTTCGTCCCGGATAAACGGCGCGAAGCTGTAGTCATAGGCCTGGAGCTGGTCGTCGGTATAGCCATACTCGGTCTTCAGCCAGGGCCAGTAGGCAACACGACCGGCGGTGGGTACCCGCATCGGCTTGCCCTTCAGATCCTCCAGGGAGTCGTTGCCGACACCGGTGTGAACCACCAGCGACTGGGGGTCTTTCTGGAAGAAGGCCGCCACGGTTACCAGCGGGATGTCCTGATTGACGGAATTGAAGGACTGCAGGGCATAGCCCATGATGAAATCCACGGAGCCGCCCATCAGCAACTGCACGTTGTTCACCTGGGGGCCACCCATCTTGATGGTGACATCCAGGCCGTAGTCCTCATAGATGCCCATGGCCTTGGCGGCGTAGAAACCGCCGTGCTCCGCCTGGGCGTACCAGGTGGTGGCCACGGTCACCGGCGTCAGTTCCTCCGCCTGGGCGAAGCCGGATAGGGCGCCGAGGGACAGGGTGATGCCGGCGGCCAGTGTCTTTAACGTTTTCATGGTTACTTCCTCATTCAGGGGATTCAGGTTCCGTAGGTATTGGTCAGCTTTTCGTGGAGATGCTGGCCCGCGGTAATCGGGCCATAGAGGGGCGGATTCTCCGCCGTCGCGCAGGAATCGATGCAGGCAATCTCCGCGTCCTTGTTGGGGTGACAGAAGAAAGCAATGGAATAGCGGTCCCGGTGGCGATGCTCCGGCGCCACATTGACCCGGTGGGGCGTGGAGCAGAACACGTGGTTGGTCCAGCGGTGCATCAGGTCACCGGTGTTGACCACCACGGTACCGGGAATAGGCGTTGCGCGGATCCATTCCCCGGCGCGGGTGCGCACCTCCAGGCCACCCACCTCGTCCTGGAACAGCAGGGTAATACTGCCGTAGTCGGTATGCGCACCAGCCCGGCTCTCGCCGTCATGGGGCTCGAAACCTTCCGGCAACGGTGGATAGTGGAGCAGCCTCAGGGTGTGGTGATGCCGGTTGTGGGCGTCCACGAAGAAATCCGACGGTTGCTCAAGCGCCAGGGCAAAGGCCTCCAGAACCCGGTCCGCGGTGCGAATGCATTCGTCCAGGAAATCCGTCATCACTGACTCGAACCGTGGATGACCAGCGGGCCAGAGGTTCCTGTGGACATCCCGGGGCTGTTCCGGCGCCAGGTTGAACGCCTCCTTCAGATCACCCGGGCGGGACGGATCCAGCCGTTCGCGTTTGATGCCCACATAGCCCCGATTGCTTTCCGCACTCTGCCAGGCCACCTGGTTCTTCTCGTCCTCGGGTAGCGCAAAGAAGTCCTTCGATGCCGCAAAGGCCTCCGTCAGTCGGTCTGCGGGCATGCCGCAATTGGCCAGGTAAAAGAACCCCCAGTCGCGGCTCGCCTGCCGCATCTGATCCGCCACCGCCTGCTGGTCCACCTGTGAGCCGTCGAGGAAGGGCCCGAAATCAATCACGGGTATCCCCTCCTGTGCCTGGTCCGCCATATTCTCCCCCGTTGCTTTTCCAGAATTTGTTAGCCAACTGGTCAGGATATCTGCAACGGATGTGCCACTTCCTGTATCGCTATAGAACGCCTGTTTATAGACCATGAAAGCAGAACCCTTGCTTCATGCAGGTGCACGGCGCCACTTTTATGACCATAAAGTCAGCCTTTCCACGAAACAGTGAAGGCACTACTCTTGCATGCGGTAAACGCTCCAATGTCCTGCAATGAGAAGACGACAGCAATGACACAAACGCTGCTACTGAAGAACGCCCGGGTCATCGCCACCATGGACGACGACCAGAGTGAGATCGACAACGGCTATATCCTGATCCGCGGCAACCGCATTGAGGCGATCGGCGCCATGGCCGAGTGCCCGGACGAAGCCGACCGCACCATCGACCTGGAAGGCCACGTGGTGATTCCGGGGCTGATCAACACCCACCACCACATGTTCCAGTCCCTGACCCGGGCGCTGCCCGCCGCCCAGAATGGCGAGCTGTTCGACTGGCTCAGCGCCCTGTTTCCGGTGTGGCGCAACATCACCCCGGCCATGCAGCGGGCCGCCAGCCGCACCGCCATGGCGGAGCTGATGCTGTCCGGCTGCACCACGGCGGCGGACCACGCCTACCTGCACGTCAACGGCATCACCCTGGATGACAGCGTGCAGGCGGCCACCGAGATGGGCATTCGCTTCCATGGCGCCCGGGGTGCCATGAGCCTGGGCCAGAGCCAGGGCGGGCTGCCGCCGGATGAGCTGGTGGAAACAGACGAAAGCGCGATCCTCAAGGACATGCAGCGGGTGGTGGAAGCCCACCACGACCACCGCCCAGACGCCATGGTGCGTGTCGCCCTGGCGCCCTGCTCGCCCTTTACCGTAACCACCGACCTGATGCGCGAAGCCGCCACCATGGCCCGGTCCCTGAAGGTGGGCCTGCACACCCACACGGCGGAAAACTGGAAGGATGTGGCCTTCAGCAAGGAACGCTATGGCATGACCCCCACGGAGTTCACCGAGGATGTGGGCTGGGTGGGCGACGATGTCTGGCACGCCCACTGCGTCCACCTGGACGAGCCGGGCATTGCTCTGTTCGCCCGCACCGGCACCGGCGTTGCCCATTGCCCCTGCTCCAACATGCGACTGGCCTCCGGCATCGCGCCGGTGAGGAAAATGCTGGATGCCGGGGTCAAGGTGGGCCTGGGGGTGGATGGCAGTGCCTCCAACGACACCGGCAACCTGCTGGACGAGGCCCGGCTGGCGATGCTGTCGGCGCGGGTGCGGGAACAGAATCCCGGTGACATGACCGCCCGGGAAGCCCTGCGTATGGCCACCCGGGGAGGTGCTGAAGTACTCGGGCGCGGTGATGCCCTGGGCCGCATCCAGCCAGGCTACTGCGCGGACATCGTCGCTTTCCGCACCGACGACATCGCCATGGCCGGCGGCCAGAGCGATCCGCTGGCCTCGCTGGTGTTCTGCACGCCGCCCCGGGTGGACTGGAGCATCATCAACGGTCGCGTGGTGATCGAGGAAGGACAACTGCTGACCCGGTCACTGCCCCATATTATTGAGGAGCAGAACCGGATGGCGGCGAGTCTGGCAGGCTAACGGGCTTTGAGATGATGGTAGCCCCGATCAAAGTAGACAAGGCTGCCCGAGTCCTCCCGCTGACGGACGCCGGCCACCTCGCAGAACAGGATGTCATGGGTACCGACGTTGACCCGTTTGCTGATGGTACAGTCGAAACTGACCAGGGCATCTTCAAGCAATGGCGCCCCGGTCACCGACTGTTCCCAGGTGGCGGCCGCAAAGCGTTCCTCCATGGAACTCCTGCCGCCAAACAGGTTTGACAGATCAGACTGGGTATCCGTCAGCGTGTTCACGCACAGAGCATCGTTGCGACTGAAGACATCGTAAACCGACGCACCGCGATTCAGGCACACCAGCAGGGTCGGGGGCTCATCGCAGACACTGCAGACAGCGGTGGCGGTAAAGCCTGCCCGTCCACCGGGGCCATCCGTCGTCACCACATTGACCGCCGCCGCCAGGGTCGACATGGCATCCCGGAAACTCTGCTTGTCCACCCGCGGCGGCATGGTCAGTACCTCACTTATTGAGTGCTGTGCTTTCATGGTGCTCTCCTTCTCAGGCCAGGCGACAGGCGTCATCAAACTCCAGACGCGGCAGCCGGCCATAGAGTTTGTCAGTGTCCCCGTAGCCGAGGTTGATCAACAGGTTGACCTTCCAGGTGGTGCCTTCAAAAAAGGCCTCGTTAACCCTGTTCGGGTCAAACCCCGACATGGGTCCCGTGTCCATGCCCAGCGAGCGGGCGGCCATTATCAGGTAAGCCGCCTGCATGGAACTGTTGCGGAAGGCCGTTTCATAGGCCATTTCCGGACTGCTGGTGAACCAGCTGCGGGCATCACCGTGGGGAAACAGGTCCGGCAGCTTTTCATAGAACTGCTCGTCGTAGGCCACAATCACCGTGACCGGCGCGCTCATGGTCTTGTCCCGGTTGCCGCTGGACAGGCACGGCTCCAGAGCCGCCTTGCCCTCGGCGGTGCGAACGAAGACAAGGCGGGCCGGGCCGCAGTTGGCGGACGTGGGGCCCATTTTTACCAGATCGTAGAGCTGGCGAAGGTCGTCATCATCAATTGGCCGGTCCTGCCAGCCGTTGTGGGTGCGGGCCCTGGTAAACAACTGACCGAGGGCCCGGTCATCCAGTATCTGGCTCATAGAGCCTCCTGTGTCTTGAACGAATGCGCGGGCAGTCGATGCCGCTGGAGATGGGCCAGCAGCAGGGCATTCACCCGTTCCGGTTCGGTTACATTGACGGCGTGACCACCAACGGGCAGCAGTCTCACACTGGCATTGGGCAGGCGCTGCGCCAGCTCCTGGGAACAGCTCCAGGGCACCAGGGCATCGTCGCGACTGCCCAGTACCATGGCGTCGGTTCGGACCTTTGCCAGGTCAACCGCCTTGGGCTGCCAGGCCTGAAGGGCGGCCATCCGACGCAACAGGTTGTCCCGCGACGGGAAACTGGCCAGCGCATGGGCGGACTCCTGTTCCAGCCACTCACTGTTCTCCGCGATCCACACCGGCGGATACAGGAACAGGGGCTGGGCTTCCAGATAAGCCGCCGGCCCCGCTTCATCAAGCAGGGTCCGCCGCACCGAGAAACACCGACGGGTATGGGCATTGGGTGACGCCCAGGCATTGATCAGGAACAGGCTGCCAACCCGTTCCGGCGCCCGTCGCGCCAGCTCGATACCGATCAGGCCACCGAGGGCATGGCCCACCAGATGTACCCGCCCGGCGTCTGCCGTGGTCAGCATCGCTTCCAGCTCATCGGCCATATCGGCCACGGTGTAATACTCGGGTATCTCGCCACCGCTGCGCCCGGTGCCGAAATGGTCGTACACCAGCACCCGATATCGCTCCCTCAACGCCGGCAACTGGGGTGCCCAGTAGTGTCCCGAGCCTCCCAGGCCGGCACTGAGCACCACGGTCTCGCCATCGGCGGGCCCCTGGCTTTCCCAGTAAAGGGTCGGTGCGCTGGAGCTCATCCCTTCCCCACATGCGCAATACTGGCGATTTCCACCAGGGCGTCCGGCTTCACCAGACCACACTGGATGCAGTAGCGGGCCGGCTTTTCGCCGGGAAAGTACTCGGCGTAGACCTTGTTGACCGCCCCATAGTGGGCCCAGTCGGTGACCATGATCATGTTGAAGGTGACATCGTCCATGGTACCGCCAGCGGTTTCGACAACGCCCTTGATGGTCTCCAGCACATGGCGGGTCTGGGCCTCGGGGTCGCCCACATGGACCACGTTGTTGTCCTTGTCGAACGGCAGGGTGCCGGCAACATAGACAATGCCATCAGCCATGGAGCCAGGTACGTAGGGGGCCAGCGGCTTGCCGCTGCCTTCTGGAATAATGGAAGTCTTGGGCATGATGAACTCCTTGGATTATGCAGTAGTCGTTGGGGATGGTTGGCTTTCAGCGGCGTTACCCGCCTGTGAGAAGGTGCGGCAGAAGTCCTCGGTGGAGGACACCCAGCCGAAGAAGGTCTCGATGTTGTAGAGCGCCGCCTGCTGGATGTAGTCCGGTCCGGCCTGGTGGGTGGCATCCGCCAGCACGACACCGAAATACTCCAGGAAGAAGCCATCCCTCAGGGTGGATTCCACGCAGACATTGGTGGCAATACCGGTGAACACCAGGTTGCGGATACCCCGGCTGCGCAGGATGCTGTCGAATGGCGTGTTGAAGAAGCCGCTGTAGCGTGGTTTGGGAATAACAATGTCACCGTCCCGGGGCTGCAGCTCATCCACCAGGTCATAGTCCCAGGTGCCCTTGGCCAGCAGGCTGCCGCTCAGCTCCGGCTCCCGCCGCATGGTTTTCAGGGCGTTGGACTTGTACCAGTTGGGAGATCCCGGGCCGCCGGCTTCCACATACTCCGGATCCCAGCCATTCTGGAAGAAGATCACCGGCATACCCGCGGCACGGGCCGTGGCGACAGCCCTCTGGATCTGTCGGATCACCGGTCCGGTGGCGGATACATCAAAACCGGCCCGGTCGAGGTAGCCGCCAATGGTGGAATAGGCGTTCTGCATGTCCACGACCACCAGAGCGGTTTCGCTGGCCCGCAGGTGCAGTGACTCCGGCTTGCCGGCCAGTTCCAGTAACGGCTCCGCACCGGTATTCAGGGCATAGCCGGACTGTTCCGTTGCGATACTCATAGCGCCGGCTCCAACTGCTCATTCACATGGGCACGGCTCTTCATCAGCGGCTGGATATGCTGGCCGAAGTCTTCCACACCCTTAACGAAGTCATCGAAGGTCAGCATGACACCACTGGTGCCTTCCACCGTGGCCACTTCATCCAGCATGCGGGCAACGGTTTCGTAGGAGCCCACCAGGGTGCCCATGTTGATATTCACCGCCGAGGTGGGATCCGCCATCTGGCGAACGTTGGTATCGGACTTGGAGGTCTTGTCCGCGGCGCCCTGCTCGCCCAGCCAGGCGATGGCTTCTTCGTCAACGCCTTCCTTGTACCACTCCCAGCGTTCGCGGGCTTCTTCATCGGTTTCAGCCGCAATAATCATGAACAGCGCCACGGAACTGACGTCCCGACCACTGTTCTCGGTGGCCTTGACCAGACGTTCCACGGTGGGCGCAAAGGCGGTCGGGGTATTCACGCCCTTGCCGAAGCAGAAGTTGTAGTCGGCGTATTTGGCCGTGAAGGCCATGCCGGCCTCGCTCTGACCCGCGCAGATCACCTTCATGTCGGCCTTGGGAACGGGGCTGACCCGGCAATCGTCCATCTGGAAATGCTCGCCCTTGAAGTCGCTGCGGCCGGTGGCCCACAGCTCCCGCAGTACCTGCGCGTACTCGCCCAGATACTCATAGCGGGTTCCGAAGAACTCATCTCCCGGCCAGAGCCCCATCTGGGAGTACTCGGGCTTCTGCCAGCCAGTCACCAGGTTGATGCCGAAACGGCCATCGGAGATGGAGTCGATGGTGGAGGCCATCCGCGCGACGATCGCCGGTGGCACCGTCAGGGTGGCAGCAGTGGCGAACAACTGGATCTTGCTGGTGACGGCCGCCAGGCCGGCCATCAGCGTGAACGACTCCAGGTTGTGCTCCCAGAATTCGGTCTCACCGCCGAAGCCCCGCAGCTTGATCATCGACAGGGCGAAATCGAAACCGTAACTCTCGGCTTTCTGGGTGATTTCCTTGTTCAGCTCAAAGGTGGGCATGTACTGGGGCGCATTGCGCGAGATCAACCAGCCGTTGTTGCCAATGGGTATGAAGATTCCGACGTTCATCTGTTTCCCCTCGGGTTGCCAATAGGAAGGTGGACTCAAAGATCCTGCCCACCGATGTCAACGAGTCGGCTGCATAATATTGACCAGAATCATTTTTTATTTTTATTTTCATGATCTTGACTAATTCATTCTGATTTTTTCAGACCATTTGGTCCGAATTAGAGCACTTGGTTTGTGCGGTACGTGCTTTTTTGGGGCAGATCAGGGCATCGCCACGGATAGCTTTCCAGCGGACGTTCCGGTGCTAGAATGGGCCGGCCATTTTCCCAGCGGAGGATTCAGTGAGCGCCATCAGACGAGGCAAGGAGCCTGCAAAGGCCAGCAAGCGAAAGCGCCAGCGTGTCCCCACGGCGGCGTCGCTGAACCGGCGGATGCGCCACACCGAAAGGAAGAGGAGTGCGATACTGGAGGCCGCCCTGGCCACCTTTTCCCAGTACGGCCTGCACGGCGCGAGCATCGACCAGATCGCGAGCCGGGCCGATGTCTCCAAGACCAACCTGTTCTACTACTTCAGCAACAAGGAAGAGCTGTACACCAGTGTGCTGAGTTACCTGCTGGACCTGTGGCTTCAACCGTTGATGGCCTTTACCGAAGACCAGGATCCCATTGACGCGATCAGGGACTATATAAGGGTGAAGCTGGAGTTCTCGCGGGATCATCCGGCGGAATCCAGGCTGTTCTGCATGGAAGTGATGCAAGGGGCGCCGTTACTGCTCAATCAGCTGCAGCAGCCTCTCCATGACCTGGTGGAAAACAAGGTTACCGTGATCCGTGCCTGGATCGACCAGGGCAAACTGGCCCCTATTGAGCCCTACCACCTGATCTTTTCCCTTTGGGCGACCACCCAGCATTACGCCGACTTTCGGGTACAGGTTGAGGCCGTGGCCGGCAAAACACTGGATGATCCCGATTTTTTCCAGGAAACACTGACCAGCCTGGAAAAGCTTGTCCTTGATGGCTTGAGGCCTCGCAACTGACGCCAGTCAACTGAAGCCGACACCACCTCCGGGAGCATCACGCTCCCGGACGGGTGCCCAGGCCATCCCCGTAATTCTGTTCCCTCCACCCGAAGCCCGCCCTCAATTTGTGCCCATCTTCAAACCATACGCTCTAAGTTGGACCATTTGATCCACATCAGAAAACCATGAATTCGTAACGTGTTGTTTTAGAAGGATCAACCGAAGTGGCACATTTGCTGCTTTGCCCTCCGTCAAGCGAGATAGGTCCCTATTCGGCTACTGCCTGACCGGACTCTCGCAATAACCGACCTGTCACGAGGGCATGCGCCATGAAGCTGCAACATGTACCAACCATTGATCTCGGGCCCTATTTCGAGGGCTCTGCCGAAGGTAAACAACAGGTGGCCGAAGCGGTTGACCGGGCCTGCCAGGACATCGGTTTCCTGGTCATCACCAACCACGGCATCCCCAAAGAGCTGGTGGAGCGCGTCTACAACCTCAGCCGGCAATTCTTCGATCAGCCCATGGCGGAAAAACGCAAGGCCGACCGCCCGAGGCCGGACATGGTCCGTGGTTACAGTGCCGTTGCCGAAGAGAGCCTGTCCTACTCCCTGGAAGAGGCCGCCCCCGGTGACCTGAAAGAGTCTTTCTCCATCGGCCCGGTCGGCGTACCGGACGACGACTATCACCTGGGGCCCGCAGCCGGCCCGCATTTCGCCCCCAATGTGTGGCCGGAAACCGTTGACGGCTTCCGCGACGCCTACTGCGACTATTTCGAGGCCATGAGCGATCTGGCCCGCTCGCTGATGCGCATCTTCGCCCTGGCCCTGAAACTGGACGAGCATTTCTTCGACGACAAGATCGACAAGGAAATCAGCATGCTGAGGACCCTCAGCTACCCCAACATGGGCACCAATATCGAAGAGGGACAGATGCGGGCCGGCGCCCACAGCGACTACGGCAGCCTCACCATCGTCAAGCCGGACGATTCCCCCGGCGGGCTGCAGGTACGCAACCAGAACGGCGACTGGGTGGATGTGCCCTACGTTGAAAACGGCTTTGTGGTGAATATCGGCGACCTGATGATGCGCTGGACCAATGACCAGTGGATCTCCACCCTGCACCGGGTGGTTAACCCACCGCTGGACGCCAGCGCCACCCACCCGCGCCAGTCGATCGTCTTTTTCCACCAGCCCAATTACGACGCCATCATCGAGTGCCTGCCCAGCTGCCTGAAAGACGGCGAGGGTCCGCTCTACCCGGCGGTGAGCTCCGGCGACCACCTGAAGTCCAAGTTCGTCAAACAGACCACCTTCGGCGGCAACAAGCAGGAGGTGGCCTGATATGAGCACCCTGTCCTACGTCAACGTTTTCGCCAAGGACATCGAAGCCCTCAGTGGTTTCTACCGGGACCTGTTCGGGTTCCGGGAGATCCCGGAGATCCACTCCCCCATCTTCCGGGGCCTGGATACCGGCCGTTCCTGCATCGGCTTCAACGCCCTGGACGCCTATGAACTGCTCAAGCTGGAGGATCACGCCGATACCAAAGGCTGCAAGTTCCTGCTCAATATCGACGTTGACAGCAAAGAGGAAGTGGACCGCTTTGTGCCCGACGCCGTAGCCGCCGGTGCCATCCTCATCAAGGAGCCCTATACCACCTATTACAACTGGTACCAGGCCGTGCTCCTGGATCCCGAAGGCAATGTATTCCGCATCAATCGCATGATGTAAATCGCCCCACCCAACCAAAGGAAGTATCCATAATGAGAAACCTCGTACTCAGTGCCTGTCTCGCGCTGGCCAGCTTCTTTGGCCTGGCAAACACCGCGGCCGCCGAGGGCCTTACGCTCGACGGGCCACCCAAAGTGGCCATGCTGTATATCTCACCCACCAACGATGGCGGCTGGACCCAGGCCTTTGAAGAAGCCCGCCAGCGCCTGGAGGACAAGCTGGACATCAAGATCCAGTATGTGGAGAGCGTGCCCGAATCCGCCTCCGCGATTCGACCGGCCGTTGAGCGCTTCATCCAGCGCGGCGCCAACATCATCATCGGCACTGCTTTCGGTTACTCCGATACCTTCAAGTCGCTGTCCGAAGAGTACCCGGACGTGGCCTTCCTGAACGGTTCCGGCACCACCAATGGCCCCAACCTGCTGTCGTTCTATGGCCGCACTTATGAAAGCCAGTATCTCTGTGGCATGGCCGCCGGCGCCGCCTCGGAAACCGGCAAACTCGGTTTCGTCGCCGCCAACCCGTTCGGCCAGGTGAACTGGACGATCAATGCCTACGCCATGGGGGCCCGTGAGATCGACCCCGATGCCACCGTTACCGTGGTCTACACCGGGGCCTGGAACGATCCCACCAAGGAGCGCTCAGCCACCAAGGCCCTGATTGACCAGGGCGCCGACGTGATCGGCCAGCACGTGGATACCCCCACCCCGCAGCTGGTCGCCCAGGAAAACGGCGTTTATGGCACCGGTCATCACCGGGATTTCCGTGAGTTTGCACCGGAAGCCACCGTCTGCTCATCCGTCTGGGTCTGGGACCGTTTCCTGAAAACCGAGCTGGAGAAAATCATTGCCGGCAACTGGGTACCCCGGGAAAACGGCGCCCTGTTGTCCATGGAAGAGGGCGGCACCGACATCGCCTGCTGTGGCCCGAACATCAGTGACGACGAGGAAGCCCGGATCATGGCGGCCCGTGAAAAACTCATGAACGGTGAGCTGGACATCTACGCCGGCCCCCTCAGTGACCAGGACGGCAATGTGAAAGCGGCCGAAGGTGAGAGCATCCCGGATGGCGAACTCTGGCAAATGGATTGGTTCGTTGACGGAGTGATCACACAGCAATGAGTCAACAGAACGCGATCCAGCTGAATGGCGTCAGCAAGACCTTCGATGGTTTCAGGGCCCTCGCTGATGCTGAATTCACCGCCAAATGGGGAGAAGTCCATGCCCTGCTGGGGGAAAACGGAGCCGGAAAGTCGTCCCTGATGAACATCGTGGCCGGCCTCTATGGCCCCGAAGGCGGATCGCTGTTCATTGATGACAACCCGGTCAAGCTCCGTGGCCCCAAGGAGGCCGCGAAACTCGGCATCGGCATGGTGCACCAGCATTTCAAGCTGGTGACACCCTTCACCGTGGCCGAGAACATCCTCCTCAACCTGGGCCATATCCAGACCAGCGGGCTTTACCGGGAGCGCCTGCGCCGGGTGTCTGATGACATCCGTGCCATGGCCGACCGCATCGGGTTCAATATCGACCCCGATGCCCCCATTCATCAGCTCTCCATCGCTGAACAGCAGCGGGTGGAGATTCTCAAGGTCCTGCTGGCAGGTGCCAAGGTGCTGATCCTCGATGAGCCCACCGCCGTGCTGACCGAAGAGGAAGCCGAGCGCCTGCTGACCACCGTCCAGGGGTTTGCCCGGGAGGGCGCCGCCGTCATCCTGGTCACCCACAAGATGAACGACGTGTTGCGTTATGCCGACCAGGTCACCATTATGCGCGGCGGCCGCACCGTCACCAGCCTCAGGCCGGATTCGGTATCGGTGGACGAACTGGTCCGCCTGACGGTAGGCGAATCCACCACCAACGCCGACCAGCCCAGTGCCGAACGGACACCCGGCGAGCCCTACCTTCGGGTCAGTGGCCTGACCAGCACCGACGGTCGCCGGGCCCTCAATGGGCTGGACCTGACCCTGAACCGGGGCGAGATCTATGGCATCGCCGGTGTCGGCGGCAACGGCCAGAGCGAACTGGCCAATGCCCTGATGGGCATACCGGAACCGGTACAGGGCGAGATGGAAATCATCGGCGAAGGCGACCTTGCCGATCTGGACGCGGCGCGGCGCCGTGCCCTGGGAATCGCCTCGATTCCTGCCGACCGCTACGGTTCGGCTCTGGCGGGCCCGCTCTCCATCGCCGACAACTTTGCCCTCGGCGATATCCACTCCGGCCGCTACGGCCCCTTCTGGTACCTGAAAAAAAGCACCATCGAGGCGGACGCCGCTGAAGCGGTTGACCAGTTCGATGTCCAGGGCGTGCGCTCACTCAAGCAGAAGGCCGCCCTGCTGTCCGGCGGTAATGCCCAGAAACTGGTGATCGCCCGGGAGTTCAGCCGCCCGCCCCGACTGGTGCTCGCCCACAGCCCCAGCCGGGGCCTGGATGTCAAAGCCACCGAGGCTATCCGGGAACGTCTGCGGGCCGCCCGGGACGATGGCGCTGCCGTCCTGCTGATCAGCGAGGACCTGGACGAAGTCATGGCCATGGCCGACCGGATCGGGGTCATGTCCGCCGGCCGCATCGTGGCCGAATTTTCCCAGCCGGCCGACCGTCAGGCCATTGGACAAGCCATGGTGAATCATGTCTGAACTTGCATTACGACGCCCCCTGATGAACCGCCGGTACACCCTGGAGGTGCGCCAGCAGATGGCCTGGCCCTGGCAGGCGATGATCCTGACCGTCTCGCTGGTCCTGGGCCTGCTGATCTCCGGCGCCATCCTGGTGTGGGCCGGCGTGCCTGCCGGCGAACTGTTGAACGAATTTGTGTTCCTGACCCTGTTTGACGCCCAGAGCCTGAAGGCGGTTCTGTTTCAGGCATCACCACTCATTATGGTGGGCCTGGCCGGCTGCCTGGCATTCCGCGCCAAGTTCTGGAACCTGGGCCTGGAAGGCCAGATGATCTTCGGTGCCATCGGCGCCACCGCCATCACAATGTGGGAAATTGGCAGCCCCGCCATGCGCCTGCCGCTGATGATCATCGCCGCCATGGCCTGCGGCCTGCTGTGGTCGGTGGCTCCGGTGCTGCTGCGACTGAAACTGCAGGTGAACGAGATCGTCTCGACACTGATGCTGAACTACATCGCCATCAACTTCCTGCTGCACCTGATGTACGGCGCCTGGAAGGATCCCAAGGATGCGTTCCCCTATTCCCCGAAGTACGAGAGCTTTGAGCTACTGCCTGACCTGGCCAATGGCCTGAGCCTGTCGATCCCCATCGCTATCGGCACCGCCCTGCTGGTGCTGTGGTTTGTGAGCATCTCCCGTGGCGGCCTGTATCTGCGCTTTGTGGACAAGAGCCCCCAGGTGGCACGGTCGGTGGGCGTACCGGTGGCACGCACCATCCTGCTGGCGGTGTTGTTCTCCGGCGCCCTGGCAGGCCTGGCCGGGCTGATGGTGGCCGCCGGTCAGGAAGGCCGGCTGACCCACTCCTTCTACGTGGGCTACGGGTTCTCCGGCATCCTGATCGCGTTCCTGGCTCGCAACAACCCCATTGCCGCCACCTGCGCCGCGCTACTCATCGCCACCCTGTTTGTGGCCGGACGCAGCCTGCAGGTGTTCTACCAGATCCCGTTCGCCATGGTGCAGTTGATCCAGGCGGTACTGGTGATCTGCGTGGCCTCCTCCGACTTCTTTATCCGTCACCGCATTCGCCGCGTACAGGCGGGAGACTGACCATGGACCTGATTACAAGCTGGATCGGCAACATCCCCGAATTCGCCGTGCCCTTCGCCCTTGCTGCCCTGGGGTTGATCATCACCGAGAAATCCGGCGTCCTCGCCCTCGGGGCCGAGGGTCTGATGCTGGTCGGTGCCGTCGCCGGCATTGGTGCCTACCTGACGTTTGAGCAGAACGCCGTGGCGTTGATCATGGCCATGGTGGCCGCCAGCGTGGTGTCCCTGCTATTTGCGCTGATGGTGCTGGTGATGCGCATCAACCAGGTCATCTCCGGCCTGGTGCTGGTGTTCTTCTGCCAGGGCCTGAGCACCCTCTTCGGTACCCTGATGGGGTGGACCAACCAGCCGGTTCCGGGACTGGACTCCATTGCCCTGTGGCCATTATCCGAGCTGCCGTATGTCGGGCGTTTCTTCGTACAGAATATCGTCGTCTATCTGACGCCGGCGATTTTCCTGGTCACCGTGTGGGCCCTGTATCGGTCGACGCCGGGGCTGCGGCTGCGGGCGGTGGGGGAGAACCCCCAGGCGTCGGATGCAGCGGGCATCCCCGTGCTGGGCTACCGTCTTGCCGCCATCGTGGTGGGCGCCGCCCTGATTGGCCTGGCCGGGGCCTTTATCTCGGTACTCAGCACCAAACTGTGGATTGCCAATATGACCGGCGGTCGCGGCTGGATTGCGGTCGCCCTGGTGATCTTCGCCCGCTGGTCGCCGTGGAAGGCACTGGCCGGCGCCATACTGTTCGGCTGCATTGAAGCGCTGATCCCCCAGCTGGCGGCCTCCGGCATCAAGCTGTCCCAGTACTTCGTGTTCATGGCGCCCTACGCCATCACCCTGGGCGTGATGATCTGGGTAGCGGCCAGCAAGAGGGACACCAGCAGTCAGCCGGGTGCCCTGGGCACCCCCTTTATCCGTGAAGAACGCACCTGACGCCCCAAACAGGATTCCTGGAGAATACGTTGAAAAAGACTCTGTTTATTACCGGTGCCACTTCAGGCTTTGGCGCCGCCACTGCCCGTCTATTCGCCCGCGACGGCTGGTCCGTCGTGATCAGCGGACGGCGGGACAAACGTCTGCAGGCCCTCAGGGACGAACTCAGTTTCCTGGTTCCCGTGCACACAATGACGCTGGATATTCAGGACTCGGATGCCGTCAGAAAGGCCGTCGACGCACTACCGCAGAACTTCCGGAATATACACACACTGGTGAACAACGCCGGACTCGCCCTGGCACCCGATGCCATGCAACGGGTGGCGTTATCCGACCTGCACACCATGATCAACACCAATATCACCGGCCTGGTGAACGTCACCCATGCCCTGCTGCCCCACCTGATTCGGACCGGAGCCGGCGCCACTATTATCAATATGGGCTCCACCGCCGGTGAATGGCCCTACCCCGGCAGCCACGTCTATGGCGCCACCAAGGCCTTCGTCAAACAGTTTTCCTACAATCTGCGCAGCGACCTCCAGGGCACCGGTGTGCGGGTGACGGACCTGGCCCCCGGCATCGCCGAAACCGAATTCTCGGTGGTCCGCAATGGTGGTGACCGGTCAGCCGCCGAGGCCGTCTATGAGGGCACGGTGCCCCTCACCGCATGGGACGTGGCCGAGCAGATTGCCCATATCGCCAACCTGCCGGATCACATCAACATCAACCGGGTGGAAATGGTACCGGTCAGGCAGGCCTGGGGGCCTTACGCCATCCACCGTGACGCCACTCAACCGTCCCCCGTGCCAACACAGGAAGCCTGAACCATGCCGAAACTGAACCGGCACTGACCACGTTTGCCTACGAATTTGGTGAGGTTGTGACCACGGAAAAGATACTGCAAAGACTGCAAAGGCAGGACTGATAGCGTAAATCAGCCTCCGGGCACATCAGCTATGGGCCGGGCATTGCCCCGGCCCTGGCTCGCGCCGTTACCGATCAGATGTGTACTCCCGCACCGGTGGCTCGAAACCGAAGTCCCGGCCATCCACCACCGTCACGTCATTGTCCCAGGGCAACTGGTACTCCCCCTTCACCATGTCCTGCATGAAGGTATACGGGCAATCCCCGGCTCCGCCCTTCACCGCCACATATCCCCGGTGACCCAACTGGTAGATGTTGTTTTCGACACCCCAGTGGATACGGGCCTCGTCCACCAGGTCGGGGCGCACTTCCGCGGTAATGATCTCATCCGCAAAGCCGCTGCCTTCCACCATGGGCTGGCCATCGAAGTTGACCACCATGCCCTCGCCCATGGAGTTGAAGGTACCGTCGCTACCGGCCAGGCAGACATTGGCGGTGACCATCAGGTTGCAGAAGGCATTGGCCTGGTTGGTGATCTTCCAGGCATGGCGGATGGGCGGGGTGTAACCGGCCGTGCGCAGCATGATGTTGGCCCCCTTGTAGGCGCACTCCCGGGCCACTTCCGGGAACATGCCGTCGTGACAGATGGCCAGCGCAAGGCGGCTGCCATTGGGGCCGTCGCACACCGGAATACCCAGGTTGCCTGGCTCCCAGGGTTCCACCGGCACCCACGGATGCAACTTGCGATAGAACAGGCGCACCTCACCGGTATTGTCGATGATTACCCCCGTGTTGTATGGATTGCCTCCGGGGTTGTGCTCCATGATGGAAAAGCAGCCCCAGATATCATGCTCACGACAGGCCTGGCGGAACGCGGCCATTTCCGGGCCATCGCGGTCACACATAATGGCCGGATCAATGTTCATGGACAGGCCATGCAGGCAGTACTCGGGAAACACCACCAGGTCCATTACCGGGGACTGTCGGCGGGCTTTACCGACCAGGTCACACACACGTGCAGTCTGGGCCTGCAACTGTTCTGGCGTTGCCACGTCTGGCAGCTGCAACTGCACCAGTCCGATCACCACCCCATTCGGGGACTTGTTCAAACCACCTAATCCGCTCATTCCGCTTCCACTCCTGTTTCGATAGGACAATGTCGGAAGCGGATGAGCAGGAAGCATGCCAGGCGACCGTCAGCCGGCGCTGGACTCAGTCTCCATGGCCCGCTCACGCCGGCGCATTTCCAGCTGGGCCAGGGTCACCTCACGGCTCTTGGCCTGGCTCTCATGGATATGGGCACGCAGCATGGCGGTGGCACCATCCAGGTCGTTGGCCAGGATGCGCTGGCAGATCTCGTGATGCTCCCGATAGGTCTTCATCACGCTGTCCCGGTCCGGCAGCCCCAGGCGGCGCACGATGCGGATATGGTTGTTGACGTCCCGCAGGTACTGGACCAGCACCGGGTTGCCACAGAGCCCGGCCAGCCGGATATGGAACGACTCTTCCGCATCCTTGAACTGCTCCGAGCCCTCCACGCCGTACCCCAGCCGCTCGGGGTCCCAGTCCTCCGCCAACTGTGCCACCTCCCGGTACGGAATGCGCTGCCCCATCAGGGCAATACCCTCAAGCTCCAGACCAACCCTGACATCGTAGTACTCCGCCAGCTCAAACACGTCGAGCTGGCGGATGTAGCAGCCATGCTTGGGCCGGATGGTGAGGTAGCCCTCCACCGCCAGCCGTTGCAGTGCCTCCCGCACCGGTGTCCGGCTCACCCCGAAGCGCTGCGCCAGCTCGGTTTCGGTGACCCGGCTGCCGGGATACAGCTCAAGATTCATGATGCCCTGGCGCAGGTCCTGGTAGATGCGGTCAGTGGTCCATTTCCTGGGTGATTCGGTCATGATTCGTTCCCTGCGGCTCTGTTGCATACATCATTCATCAAGAAACCCCGGATTTCAATCACTCTGATAACTCCCGGGCCCGCCTACTGCGCACCACGGGGATGCAAACGCGGGATTCCCGCACCATAAAAGGTCGCCATAAACAGCGTCACTGCTCGTTTATTACGCAAGGAACAGGATGAACGCCGTCATCAACCCCGGCCCCACGAGCCTCAGGAGCAGATGGCACGAACCATGCAATGTTGTATACAACAAATAATCCAACTCAAGGCTTGCTCGCATGGAGATCCAGCTCTACAACATCACCAAGCGGTTCGGGGAGGTTACCGCCAACGATGGTATCTCCCTGGATATACGCCAGGGTGAAGTCATCGCCCTGCTCGGCGAAAACGGCGCCGGCAAGAGCACCCTGATGAAGATGCTGTTCGGACTCTACCCACCAGACGAAGGCAGCATCCTCATCAATGGCCGGGAAACCAGCATCGACTCCCCCCAGAAGGCCATGTCGCTGGGCATCGGCATGGTGTTCCAGCAGTTCAACCTGGTACCGGCCCTGTCAGTGCTGGACAACCTGTTGCTGGCCTACCCCAGGCCGCCGTTCTGGACCTTCCGTCGCCTGTTTGGCGAAGGCGCATCACAACAGAAGGTACTCGCTTATCTGGAGGAGCTCGCTCCGGGCCTGGATCCCGATACCCTGGTGCGGGACCTGTCCGTCGGACAGCGTCAACTGCTGGAACTGGTCAAGGTACTGAACCTGGACGCCAGGGTGCTGATCCTGGATGAGCCCACCTCAGTACTGCCGCCCCAGGAAGCGGAACGCCTCTGGGGGCTGATCCGCAAACTGGCCGAGGCCGGCCGCAGAGTGGTGCTGATTACCCACAAGATGCAGGACGTCATGGCCTGTGCCCATCGCGTGGTTGTAATGCGGGCCGGCCAGATGGTACAGACCCTGGCCAGGGAGGCGTGCAGCGAGGCCTCACTGGTCAGCCTGATGATGGGTGACAGCAGCCAGCGCTCCGACATTGATACCGATACCCGGTCGGACTTTGCGGGCAAGCCGCCCCGGATCAGCATCCGCAACCTGCATGCCCGCCACGGCGTCCAGTCAGTCGAGGACATCAACCTCGATATCGGCCCGGGCGAGATCCTCGGCATTGCCGGGGTTTCCGGCAACGGCCAGCACCTGCTGGCCGACTCACTGGTGGGCCTGACGCCCTTGAGCCAGGGCGAGGTCATTATCGACGGCACCAGTCTTCATGCGGCCGGTCGCGCGCCCCGGACCTCAGACCGGGTGGCCTACATTCCCGAGCAGCCGGCGGTCAATGCGGTGGCCAGCGACCTGTCACTGACCACCAACGTCGCCCTCTCCCACTTCCGCCAGCTTCGCTTCTTTCCCGCCTGGGAACCGGTGGAAGAGAACACCCGGGACATCATCCGCCGTTACCAGGTCCGCCCCGACAATCCGGCCCTGCAGGCCGGCCAGCTGTCGGGCGGTAATCTGCAGAAACTCGTGGTGGGCCGTGAACTCCAGGGCCAGCCGGACCTGATCGTGGCCGCCTACCCCACCATGGGACTGGACGCCGGTGCCGCCCATGACATCTACCAGGCCCTGTTCGCCAAGGCCCGTGACGGGGCTGCCGTGCTGTGGATTTCCGAAGACCTGGACGACCTGATGTCCTATGCCCACCGCATTGCGGTTCTGCAGGGCGGCCGGGTGTCCGGCATGTTCGACCCGCAGCAATGCGACCGGCTGGATATCGGTCGTGCCATGACCGGTGAACAGCCATCCGCTACAGAAGTCCCTCCGGCACAGACACCCGCTGAATCCCAGGCGAGGACCGCATCATGACAACGATTACCCAACCTTTCGTCAGGTTCGGACTGCGCCTGCTGGGTGGCCCGACCGGCGCCGTTCTGGTCATGACAGCCACCTTTGTGGTGGCGGCGCTGGCCTTCTTTGCCATCAATGGCCGGGAATCGATACCTCTGTTCCAGGAAATGGTCATGGGGGCCTTTGGTGACAGCTATTCATTCAGCGAGACCCTGGTCAAGACCGCCCCCATCCTGCTGACCGCACTGGCGGTGGCACTGCCGGCCCGCCTGGGCCTGATCAGCGTGGGTGGTGAGGGACAGCTCTACCTCGGCGCCCTGTTCGGCACCGGTGCCGTGCTGGCGGCGGTGGATCAGCCCGGCTGGCTGCTGATGCCCCTGATGCTGGCCGGGGCCATGGCGGGTGGGGCCCTGTGGGGCGTGATCCCCGGGCTCCTCAAGACCCGCCTCGGGGTGAACGAAACCATCTCCACCCTGTTGCTCAACTACGTGGGGGTGTTGCTGGTCAGCTTCGTGGTCCACGGTCCCTGGAAGAACCCCAACTCCCTGGGCTGGCCCGCCACCATTGAATTCCCGGAAGGCGCCATCCTGCCCCAGTTCTTTGATACCCGGGTCCATATGGGCCTGGTGTTCGGTGTGGTCGCCGCCATCGTGTTGCACATCCTGGTCACCCGCAGCCGCTGGGGCCTGGGTCTTCAGGTCAGCCGCAGCAATCCGAGGGTGGGCGCCACTGCCGGCATCTCCTACGAACGTAACGTGCTGATCGTCATGGCTGTCGGCGGACTACTGGCCGGGCTCGCCGGCATCGCGGAAGCCTCGGTGATCCAGAACCGCCTGCAGGACGGCCTCGCCAGCGGCTACGGCATGACCGGCTTCCTGGTGGCCTGGCTCGCCGGCCAGCACTTCCTGCGCATCATCCCGCTGTCGGTGCTGATGGGCGGCCTGCTGGCGTCGGCGGACTCGCTGCAGCTGTATGCCCAGCTCCCCAAGGCCAGTGCCGACATCCTGCAGGCGCTGCTGTTCATCATCGTGCTGGCGGTGGCCAGCCTGTGGGCCAGGCGCCGCGAGGCCTGATCGCACCGTCGCCTGAAAGCAATCCAGAGGAACCTGTATGGAATCGTTTATCACTGAACTCCTCACCCTACTGTTTGCCGCCCTGCGCAGTGCCACGCCGGTACTGGCAGTGGTACTGGGTGAAGCCATGACCCAACGCAGCGGCGTCATTAACCTCGGGGTGGAAGGCCAGATGCTGCTGGGGGCAATGACCGGCTTTGCGGTGGCCTCCGTCACCGGCGACCCCTGGCTCGGCGTGCTGGCCGCCTGTGGTGCCGGGACGGCCCTGTCGATGGTGCACGCCACTCTGGTACTGGGCTGTGGCGCCAACCAGATCGCCAGTGGCGTGGCGGTACTGATCCTCGGCGGGGGGCTCAGCGCCTATTACGGCATCCCTTTTGTGGGCGACAAGATCGACACCCTCGGCAACCTGAACCAGACCTTCGTCAGCGATATCCCGCTGCTGGGACAGTTCCTCGGCCCCATCACCCCCACCGTGCTGATCACACTGCTGGCGATCCCGGCGATCTCCATTTTCCTGTTCCGCACCCGGCTCGGCCTGCGCTGGCGCTCCACCGGTGAATCCCAGGACATCACCCGCAACCTGGGCCATAACCCGGTGCCCTACCAGCTCGCCGCCATTGCCTTTGGCGGCCTGATGTCCGGTTTCGCCGGCGCCGCGCTGGCCGTGGACTACACCGCCAACTGGGTGGAAGGCATGACCGCCGGCCGCGGGCTGGTGGCCGTCGGGCTGGTCATCGTCGCCCGCTGGAACCCCTGGTACGCCCTGCCGGCCGCCTTGCTGTTCGGGGCCTCCGAAGCCCTCAACCTGAAACTGCAGTCCTGGGGTGTCGATATCTCCCCCTACCTGCTGGCAACCCTTCCCTATCTGATACCCCTGAGCGTGCTGATGCTCAGCTATCGCGGCCTGAGGGCCAGCGGTGGCGGCATGCCGGCCGGTCTCAGGGTGGTCTTCCAGAGTGCCCGATAACTGACTGAAACAACCATCAAACGGAGAATCCTCATGAAAAAAGCCATCCGCACCCTACTGGCTACGTCCATTCTCGCCGCAAGTCTCCCGGTAGCCGCCGAGACCAAGGTCGGCTTCATCTACGTTGGCCCCAAAACCGATTACGGCTACAACTACGCCCAGGACCAGGGCCGACTGTACCTGGAAGAGCATCTGGACGACGTGGAAACCGTCTACTTCGAGAACATCCCGGAAAATGCCGATGTGCAGCGGGTTATGGAGCGCATGGTGCGCTCCGGTGTCGAGGTGGTCTTCCCCACCAGCTACGGCTACCTGGACCACGCCCTGAAGGTGGCGGAGAAGTATCCGGAGGTGCATTTCGCCCACTCCGGCGGTCTCAAGACTTCCGACAACCTGATGACCTACTTCGCCGAGATCGACCAGGCCATGTACCTGTCCGGTGTTGCCGCCGGCCTGACCACCGAGACCAACCAGCTGGGCTTTATCGCCGCCCACCCCATCCCGCAGGTGCTGCGTAACATCAACGCCTTTACCCGGGGCGCCCGGAGTGTCAATCCGGACGTCACCACCTCGGTGATCTGGACCTCCAGCTGGTCCGACCCCACCAAGGAAGCGGAAGCGGCGGAAGCCCTGATCAGTGATGGCGCCGATGTGCTGACCGGTCACGTGGACTCCCCCATCAACTACGTGCAGGTGGCGGAGCGCCGGGGCGTCTACTCCGTGGGCTATCACGCCGATGCCAGCCAGTTCGCGCCGGAAGGCTGGCTGGTGGGTGCCGTCTGGAACTGGGGACCGATGATGGTGGACATCGTCAACTCCGCCCAGGACGGTACCTGGAAGTCCGAGCACCTACGTGGTGACCTGCTGACCGGCGCCGCCAGGCTCAGCGACTTCGGCAGCGCGGTGAGCGAGGAAGACCAGCAGACCGTGCTGGACCGCCAACAGGCCATCATGGATGAAGAATTCCGCGTCTGGGCCGGCCCGGTGGTTGCCCAGGATGGCACCGTGCTGGTGGCGGAAGGCGATGTCATGACCCTGGAAGAAACCGAGAAGATGGACTTCCTGGTGGAAGGCGTCGAGGGACGGCTGAAGTGAACACCCCGAATACCGTCATGATCCCCGATGCACGGCCCTATGCCTGGCCGTGCATCGCGCCGGTGGACGCCCGGAGACTTGCCCTGGTGGTCATCGACATGCAGAAGGATTTCTGCGCGCCCGGGGGGTATATCGACTCCCAGGGCGTCGACCTGACCCCGGCCCGGGCGACGATCGAACCGATCCGGCGGGTGCTGGATGCGTTCCGCGCGCTGCCGGACTCGCTGGTGATCCACACCCGTGAGGGCCACCGGCCGGAGCTGGTGGACCTGCCCGACAACAAGCAGTGGCGAAGCGAACAGGTCTGCCCCGGCATCGGCAACGAGGGCCCTCTGGGCAAAATCCTGGTTCGTGGTGAGCCTGGCTGGGAGATTATCCCGGAACTGGCTCCCGCGCCCGGCGAAATCGTGATCGACAAGCCCGGCAAGGGCGCCTTCTACGCCACCGACCTGGACCACATCCTGCGGCTGCGGGGCATCACTCACCTGATTGTCGCGGGCCTGACCACCGACGTGTGCGTGCATACCACCATCCGGGATGCCAATGACCGGGGGCTGGAAACGCTGATCCTGAGGGACTGTACCGCGGCCACCGAGACCCGGCACCGGGATGCGATCTTCACCATGACCGAGATGCAAGGCGGACTGTTCGGTGCCACGGCCACATCCGACCAGCTGCTGTCCGCCCTCGGCCCCCTACGACCGATTCAGGAGTAAATCACCATGACCTCCACCCTGGACTCACGTCCCTACGCCTGGCCCTGGGACAACAACCTGGACAAACTCAACACCGCCCTGGTCATCATCGATATGCAGACGGATTTCTGCGGCAAGGGCGGCTATGTCGACACCATGGGCTATGACCTGTCCCTGACCCGGGCGCCCATCGAACCGATTGGCCGGCTGCTGGCGCGCTTCCGGGCCCTGGGCATGCCGGTGATCCATACCCGCGAGGGTCACCGCCCGGACCTCAGCGACCTGCCCGCCAACAAACGCTGGCGCTCGCAACAGATCGGCGCCGGCATCGGTGACCCCGGCCCCTGCGGGCGCATTCTGGTAAGGGGGGAGCCAGGCTGGGACATCATCCCGGAACTCTATCCAACGGACGGTGAACCCATCATCGACAAGCCCGGCAAGGGCTCTTTCTACGCCACCGACCTGGAGCTGATCCTCAGGACCCGGGGCATCCGGAACCTTGTACTCACCGGCATCACCACCGATGTCTGCGTGCATACCACCATGCGGGATGCCAATGACCGGGGCTTCGAGTGCGTGCTGGTGGAAGACTGCTGCGGCGCCACCGACCAGGCCAACCATGACCACGCCATCAAGATGATCCAGATGCAGGGTGGCGTGTTTGGCGCGGTCACCGATTCCGGCAGCCTGTTGCAACGACTGGAGTCCCTATGACCAAGGATTTCACCCCGCCCGTGCGGCTGGATATCGACCACCTCCAGTCCCTGTACCGGAGCGGCGGGCTGACACCCCGCCAGCTACTGGACCGGTTGGACGACTATCAGGCGGCGTTCACCGATCGCAACCTCTGGATCCACTACCTCACCCCCGATGAACGGGAACCCTTCCTGCAGACCCTGGAAGGGGAATCGCCGGATTCCCTCCCCCTGTATGGCGTGCCCTTTGCCATCAAGGACAACATTCACCTGAGGGGTATTCCGACCACCGTCGCCAACCGGCACGTGCGCATCGTTCCGGACGCCAGCGCCTTCGTGGTGGAGCAACTGCTGGCCGCCGGTGCCATCCCGGTGGGCAAAACCAACCTGGACCAGTTCGCCACCGGGCTGAATGGCACCCGCTCCGATTTCGGCCCCTGTGGTAACGCCTTTGATCCGGACTGGATTTCCGGCGGCTCCTCCGCCGGTTCCGCCGTCGCCGTGGCCCTGGGGATGGTCAGTTTCGCCCTGGGTACGGATACCGCCGGCTCCGGTCGCGTACCCGCAGCCCTGAATCACATTGTCGGCCTCAAGCCCACCCTGGGCAGGCTGAGCGTGGAAGGTGTGGTACCCGCCTGCCAGACCCTGGACTGTGTCTCAATCTTCGCCCGCACCGCCGCCCAGGCCGACCGTGTGCTGACCCTGGCTGACCGACGCAACCCGACGGATGCCTGGCAGGAGCACCAACAGCCACCCAAACGCCTGATGGGTCAGAGCTTCCGCTTTGGCGTTCCCGCCGCCGATCAGTTGGGACTGGTTGAATACCCGGAGGCACAGGCCCTGTTCGATGCGACCGTCGCACACCTGGAGGCCCTTGGCGGGACTGCCGTGGACATCGACCTGACACCCTTCTCGGAGGCTGCGGCCCTGCTCTACGACGGCCCCTGGGTCAGCGAACGGCAACTGGCGATCAACGATCTGGTGAATACCCCGGACCAGGTCCACCCGGTGGTCCGCGATGTCCTCTCCGCAGGCGATCAGTTCACAGCCGGCGATGCCTTCAGCGCCAGGTACCGGCTGGCGGCTCTGAAACGCCGGACCGATGCCGTACTGGCAACCCTGGATACCATCCTTACCCCCACTTGTCCGGCGCCTTACACCATCGCCGACATGATGGCCGATCCGGTTGCCCTCAACGCCCGTCTGGGTGCTTTCACCAATTTCATGAACCTGCTGGATTACTCGGCGGTGTCGGTGCCGGCCGGCTTCCTCGACAACGGCATGCCCTGGGGAGTCACCCTGTTCGGTCCCGCCTGGAGCGACAGCACGCTCAATGGCCTGGCTGGCCGCCTGCACCACCGGGTTACCGATACGGTGGGAGCCACCAGCGACCCGTTACCCGATGAACAGCCACCGCAACCGCTGCGCACGTTGCAGGTCGCCGTCTGCGGCGCCCACCTCGCCGGATACCCACTGAATCACCAGTTGACCGACCGTGGCGCCGTGCTGGTGAAACGCACCCGCACCGCCCCACGATACCGGTTCTATGCGTTGGCCGGAGGGCCTCCCTACCGGCCAGGACTGATCCGCACCGAAGACCGTGGCGCCGCCATCGAGGTGGAAGTATGGCGCATGCCTGAGGACCGCTTTGGGAGCTTTGTTGCCGGCATTCCCCACCCCCTGGGCATCGGCCAGCTGGAGCTGGAAGACGGCACCTGGTGCACCGGCTTCATCTGCGAACCCTGCGGCATGGACGGTGCCACCGATATCAGCGACACCGGCGGATGGCGCCGGTACATGGCCAGCATGGCAACGACGGAGACCCGACAATGACTGACCTGACCATCAATCAGCCGGACACGGTCGCCAGTGTCACCCACGCCTTTGAAACCTATGAGAAGGCGCTGATCGACAACGACCTGGCGATACTGGATGGCTATTTCTGGAACTCGGAATTCACCGTGCGCTTCGGCGTGACGGAAAACCTCTATGGCGCGGACGCCATCCAGGCCTATCGCCGGCGATGCCAGCCGGTAGGCCCGGGGCGGACCCTCCATGGCACCGTGGTGACCACGTTCGGTGATTCATTCGCCACTGTCAGCACCCGGTTCCGGGATGGCGAGACCGACGACCAGGGGCGCCAGATGCAGACCTGGGTACGGTTCGCCGATGGCTGGAAAGTGGTGGCTGCCCACGTCAGCGTCATGAGGGCAGCCGCCGGCTCATGATGGCTTGCGGTGATCGTAGGTGGCATTCAGCCGTGACGCCAGGTACTCGGCGCAGGTAATCGGCTCGTACTTCGGCGTCTCATCCTTCACGATCTCCCGCGGGTCCACCACCGAGTCCGGGTTCACTTCCAGGAAAAAGGCGATGGAGTATCGCTCCTTCGCCGGCGGCCTCACCCGGTGGGGCGTGGACACGTAGGTGTCGTTGCTCCAGCGCATCAGGCAGTCACCAATATTGCACACAAAGGCACCCGGAACATGGGGTGCCTGGATCCACTCCCCCTGGCGGTTCAGCACTTCCAGCCCCGCCACTTCGTCCGTCGCCAGGATGGTGACATTGCCATAGTCGCTGTGGGTGCCGGCACCGCCATCCTCGCGCTCGAGCTTGCCGGCACTGGGCGGGTACCGCAGCATGCGAAGGGTGGCGATGGGCAGGGTCAGGTGACCCGCGAAAAAATCCTCCTCCAGCCCCAGGTCCAGGCTGAACCCCCGGTGGATGGTCCGCCCCAGCTCCAGGCAGTGGTTGAAGTAGTCCAGGGCCTGCTGGCGCCAGCCGTTGATGGGCGGCCAGAAGTTCACGCCCCGGAAGGGCTTGCCCGCCAGCACGTCCGGGTGATCCGCCGGGAAGTCGGTGCCGATATTGAACGCCTCCTTCATGTCAGCCCCGGACTCCGGATTCAGCTTCTCGTCCGCCATGGCCACGTAGCCCCGGTTATGGGGTGAGCGCTTGATGGACAGGGGTTCCTTGTCCTCTGCCGGTAGCGCAAAAAGTTGCTTCGCCAGGTCAAAGGCCCCCTGGCAGACCTCATCCGGAATGCCATGGTCGGTGACGTAGAAGAAGCCCACCTCACGGCAGGCACGGCCCAGCTCGGCGGCTGTGGACTGTCGTTCGGTCGGGTCGTCGCTGCGTAGGCCGGCCAGGGAAATAATGGGAAGTGATGACATGGGGTTACTCCAGACTGTTCTCGTGTTCAAACCATGGACGTTCGGGTATGGGAAAGTTTCCTGCAGGCCTCGTGCAGGGCCAGCCCCTGGTGCTGGGCCTCGGCGATCACCCTGGCGCCGTTCACCAGCGTGGCATTACCGTTATCGATCAGCCGGCGGCCATCCACCCAGACCCCGGCCACGTTGGTCGTACCGGCGGCAAACACCAGGTTCCACAGCAGGTTGCCACCCTGTTCATCGATACTCACCGGGGTCAGGTTGGGGTTTTCCAGGTCCAGCAATAACAGGTCCGCCTTCTTGCCCACCTCCAGCGAGCCGATCTCATGGTCCAGCCCCAGGGCCTTGGCACCATTGATGGTCGCCATGCGCAGGATCTGGTCTGCGGGGAGTGCGGTGGCGTCCAGCCGGGTGGCCTTCTGGATCAGGGAGGCGAACTTCATCTCCTCAAACAGGGTCAGGCTGTTGTTGCACACCGGGCCGTCCGTACCCAGGCCCACGGTGACGCCGGTGGCCAGCATCTCCGGCACCGGTGCCACCCCACTGGCCAGCTTGGCGTTGCTCACCGGGCAGTGGGCGATGCTGGTACCGGTGTCCGCTACCCGGGCAATCTCGTCATTGTTCAGCCAGACACAGTGGGCCAGCAGGGTGCGCTCGCCAAGAATGCCGTAGTGATCCAGCATGGCCAGGGACCGTCGCCCCAGCTCGGCGGTGACTGCCTGCTCTTCTTCCTTCTGTTCGCTGCAGTGGGTGTGAACACCCACCCCGTATTCCCCACTCAGTTGCGCTGCCTCGCGATAGGCGTCTTCGGTGCAGTAGAACAGGTGCTCCAGCCCCATCCACACGCGGATGCGACCGCCTTGGGTCTCATGATGGCTATGGATCAGCCGGCGGTTCTCCTCCCGGGTGGCGAAGAAATCCTTGCCGGGGCGGTCCGCCACGTAGGGCGCCAGCTGAACCCGCAGGCCCAGCTCGGCGGCGGCATCGGCACACCGGTCCATGTAGCGGAACATGTCCATCACGCAGGTGGTGCCGGACTGCAGCGCTTCCAGGTAGCACAGGCGGGCCGAATGGTAGGCGAATTCCTCGGTCATGGCCCGATGTTCCAACTGGTACCAGGGCAGCCACTCCATCAGCGGCATGTTCTCGGTCACGCCCCGCATCAGGCTGGAATGGGAGTGGCAGTCGATCAGTCCGGGCAGCAGCGCGTGGCCCCGCCCGTCGATAACCTCACAGCCTTCGGGCACAGTGACCGCCCGATCATCCCCCACCTGGGTAATCACACCATCCTGCACCACCAGGGTGCCGTCCGGAATGACCCGATCATGGGGGTCGACCGTGAAAATCGCGGCATGACGGATCGCAAAACCGGGCATGGAGACTCCTGAAACTTCCTGACCAAATGATCAGTTTTTAAAGCAATCACTATGCCACGGCCATCCGTCCGCCAGCCCCCTGATTCCGGCGCCCATCAATAAAGCTGGTATCGGGTATTGGCGCACCGTTAACGATCATCCGCTCATTCCGCGCACCACAACCTTCCAGCTTACCTGACCGTATGCTCATCATTTTAAGGGGATAACAAAACGTCAACAGTTCGTGGCATGCATCGTGCAAAACCGCTGTAAACACCCATTGATCCCCAACGCCCCGCCAGCCAGGGGTTACCCAAGGAGGCTGCATGATTACCGCGACACTCAGGCCACGGCCAGCCAAGGACCCCACCGTCTTCTACGACGACCTGGCCCTGACCCTGACCGCCCGACGGGACGCCCTTATCGGGTCCTCCCATACCGTCAACGGGCGCCAACCGCTCGCCTGGGAGGAGCTTGTCGAATGGCTCCGGTTCCAGTGCTGGTATCGTCGACAGGAAACGGACATCATCGATTCCTGGCTCGATCACGTGCCCCAGCCCGACATTCTCACGGCCCTGCGCAGACAGCTGGCCGAGGCGGGGCGTCACCATCGGCGATTGCTGGCCCACCTGGACACCCTGGGCACCTCCATGGCGGACTGGTCGCCGGAACCGGAGTGGGTGAACTGGGCGAGCGAGTTCCACGCCAGCGGATCCGATACCCTGGAGCGGGTCATTGCCCATAACCTGGCCGGTAACTCTGGCATCATGGAGGTACCGGATGGGCTGATACCCCGACTACCCGAGGGAACCCACACTGTTCTCGAACAACTGCGCCCGGATACCGCACTACAGGTCACCCTTGGGCGCATGGTGGCGAACCGGTACGCCACGACCCTGGAGACACAGGCCCAAACCCATGCCAGGGTCATGCGCGCCTTCGAACGGGAGCAGAAGGGGCGGCTGGCACTGGACCGTCGTATTCGCGCCATTCGTCAGCGGTCGGCTGCCAATGACGGTATCGATGACAGTCTGGCCGCCGGTGGCGACGCCGGCTGATTCCTGGCGCCATATCGATGCACCGATAGCTGTCACAACGGGGATGACTGCACCCCAACGGGCCACACAGGTGATCCGTCATCAGGCAATGAACCGCCAAAACAGCGGTCTGGTGCCCCCTGGCATGTATCCTGCAAAATTCTGTTCAGGGAATTTCCGGGCCGAGAGAACCTCCTGGATCAGACTCCTGAGTCAAGATGACATTCCTCTGTCATAACGCCGCGGTGGCGTACGGTTCTCGTGAAATACCGGAGGAATGCTATGCCTTCCGCTCAAGATGCCATTCTTGTACTTACGGGTGGCCGGGTGATCGACCCGGCCAACGGAACCGACAACGTCGCTGATGTGGTCACCCGGGGCGATACCATACTGGAAGTAGGGCCGGATGCCGGCACCCGCTATCCCGATGCCCAGGTGAGAAGCGTGGCCGGTAAGCTGGTCACTCCCGGCCTGATCGATATCCACACCCACTGTTTTACCGGCCTGGGGGATTTCTGCCTGCCCACCGACCTGATGGGGGTGGATTCCGGCGTCCCCATTATCGTGGACGCCGGCACCACCAGTACCACCATCTTCGGCCTGGCCCGCAAGGGGATCATCGATCACCCGGACACCAAAACCAGGATCTTCGCCCTGATGGACCCGTCCCAGATCTACCTGGCCAACAAGACCTTTATCTGCCACTACCTGCGCATCGCCGATGACGAACGCAATATCGACATCGACGCCGCAAAGGAGGTGGTCGACGCCAACCGGGACGTCATCGTCGGCTTCAAGGTACGGCCCACCATTACCGATAACCCGGACCGCTCGCCTTTCCTGGAGGCCGCCCACCAGATCGCCCCGGACCTGCCCATCATGATTCACCTGGGGTCCTTCCCCCACACACCGGTGCTGGAAACGGAAAAGCTCCTCTATCAACTACGCAAGGGCGACATCATTACCCACGCCTGCCGTGGCGGTGGCGGGCAACTGGACGCCCGGGGCGAACCCACCCAGGCGTTCATCGATGCCTATAATCGCGGCGTCCTGATGGACATCGGCCACTCCGCCGGCGATTTCCACTTCCGCACCGCCCGGCGCCTGATCGAACGGGGCTACATGCCCAACACCATTTCCACGGACCTGAACGTGTTCAATGTGGACGGCCCCGTGCATTCCCTGTCCACCACCATGTCCAAGCTCTGGGCGCTGGACGTGCCCCTGGAGCAGGTCATCGCCATGAACACCATCAACGCGGCAAGAGCCATCAACCGCGAAGACCAGTATGGAACCCTGACGCCCGGCCGGGCCGCCGAGGTCAGCGTGCTGGATATCGAGGAAGGTTCCTGCACCCTCTCCGACGGCCACGAGGAAATCACCGCTGACCGCCGTTTGCGGGCCGTAGGCTGCCTGCGCAACGGCCAGTGGCACGATGCCGTCCATGACCAGAAAGCCCTTCAGGCAGAGATGAAGGAGGCGGTATGAGTACGGCAGCAGCGGAAACATCGTCCGCAGAGGACCCGAAGGCCTTCTACCAGAACCTGGTCAGCACGCTGGAAAGCCGCCGTGATGCCCTCTCCGAGGCGGAGAAGAGCTTTGGTGGCTACCAGCCCCTGGAACGGGCTGAACTGATCGAGTGGCTGAAGTTCCAGTGCTGGTACGAGCAGGAAGCCGCCGGTTTTATCGGCTCCTGGTTACGGGATACGCCGGAGCCGGAAGTGTTCGTCGGGCTCTGTCGGCAGGTGGCCGATGAAGGCAAGCATTACCAGTTGATCCTGTCCCACCTGGAGTCCCTCGGCACCAGCATGGAGGGCTGGACACCGGAACCGGAATGGGTGGCCTGGGTGAGCGAGTTCTACGCCGCCGGCGACGACACCCTGGAACGGGTGGCCGCCCATAACATCACCGGGGAACTGGGCGCCATGGATGCCTTCGACGGCCTGCTGCCCCGGGTGCCCGACAGTACCCGAGCGGTGCTGGAGAAAATCATCCCGGACGAGAAGTTCCACGTGTCCCTAGGGCGGATGGCCGTGCACCGTTACGCCACCACCGCTGACCGGCAGGCCCGGGTGCGGGACCGGGTGATAAAAGCGTTCGAACTGGAACAGAAGGGCCGGCTGGCCTTCGAGCGCCGGCTTCAGCAGGTGCGGGACGAAACGGCCGCCAACGACACCAGCTCTGCGGTGGAGAAGGCGGCAGACACCGGCCAATCCCTCCAGTGGGTTTGTCAGGTGTGCGGCTGGATCTATGACGAGGCCGTGGGTGACCCGGACTCGGGCATTCCTCCCGGCACCGCCTTCGAGGACATCCCGGATGACTGGATGTGCCCGGAGTGTCTGGTGACCAAGGAGGATTTCGTCCTGTTGTCCGTCTGATTCAGCCAACCGCGGAGGGCCCGGCGCCCTCCGCATCCTCGTTTCCCTCCACCGGCCTTCAGGCCAGTGAGGTGGCCTCGTCCTGACTGGCCAGCCAGTCATCCCGACGTGTCAGCAATCGCACGGCCGCAGCGTTCGCTTCATCGATATAGGCCGGCAGGTCACCGCTAAGCAGCACCTGATTTTCAGTCACGATCCTGCCCGCCACCATGGTCATGGTCACATCACCACCCAGGGTGGAATGCACCAGATTGTAGTGCAGGTTCTGGAGCGCCCCGGACGGGATAAACGGCGTCATCCTCGGCGTATCCGCCTTCACGGCAATGATATCCGCCTGCTTGCCCGGTTCCAGGGACCCGATCTCCCGCTCCATGCCCAGGGCGCGGGCGCCCTCGATGGTCGCCGCCCGCAGCACGTCCCAGGACCGCCACGCCGACGCATCCATATTGCGCAGCTTGGCCAGCAGTGAGGCAAACTTCATCTCCTCGAACATGTCCAGGTTGTTGTTCTCCTTCTCGCCGTCGGTACCGATACCCACCGCGATGCCGGCCTCGATCATGGCTTCCACTGGCGCCGAGCCGCTGGCCAGCTTCATATTGCTGCAGGGGTTATGGGCCACGCCCACGTTGTAATCCGCCAGCGCCCGGATTTCGTCGTCATCCAGCCATACGCAGTGGGCCAGCAGCACCCGCTCCGGCGACAGCAGGCCCAGTTTCTCCAGGGCGCGGATCGGGCTGAGCCCGTGGAGCCGTTGGGATTCCGCCCGTTCAATCTCGGCCTCGTTGGAATGGGTGTGCAGCCCGGTCCGGAAGTGATTGCTCAGCGCCACCGCCCGGCGACAGGCCGCCGGCGTGGCGTAGGACTGGTGCTCCAGCCCCACCCAGACCTGGACCCGGCCACCGGCGCCACCATGCCACTGGTCCAGCAGTCGTTCATTGTCGTCCAGGGTGTCGAAGTAGTCATGGCCTTCGGCCTCGCCCACGTAGGGCACCATCACCACACGGTTGCCCAGCTTTTCGGCGGCCCGGGCGGAACCGGCCATATACCGCCACATATCCACGGACGTGGTGGTGCCGGCCAGCAGGCTCTCGGCGTAGCACAGCCAGGACGCGGTCTCCGCCTCGTCCGGCCTGAGCACCCGGTGCATGGGGTCAATGTATTTCTGCAGCCACTCCCATACCGGCAATTCCTCCGCGGTCCCCCGCAACAGGCCGGAATGGCTGTGGGTGTTGACCAGGCCGGGCATCAGCACGGCGCGCCCGTATTCCCGACGCTCCGCATCCGGGGCCTGCGGTTCCAGCTGCGAGCGGGGGCCCACGGCCTCGATGGTGTCGCCACTGACCAGCACGGCGCCGTCGGTGATCACCGGATCGCCCGGAGTCATGGGCAGCACCGCATCGGCGCACAATAGGGTCCGGCGGTTGCCGGCGGGTGTTGCGGTCACTCTGGTTCTCCTGGAATCGGGTTGCTGTTGCCGGCCCCGGTACTCATCGATGGACAGGGGCTCAGATGTTTTTCCACGGCCCGCTTCAGGCCGCCGTAACCGGTGCAGCGACAGAGGTTGCCGGCGATGGCCTCGCCCAGGTCCACCGGGTTGCCATTCCGACGCTCCCGCAGCCCCGACACCAGGGACAGGGCGAAACCGGGGGTGCAGTAGCCGCACTGCAGGGCGCTCTCCTCCGCCAGAGCCTGGCGCACCTTCAGGAAGTCGGGGTCACCGGCCAGGCCTTCCACGGTTTCAACCCGACGGCCCGGCAGTTGCCAGGCCATGATCAGGCAGGCCGGCATTGCCTGCCCGTCCATCAGTACGTTGCAGACACCGCAACGACCGATACGGCAGCCGGGGCGCACGGAGGTGCACTGGCCGTCCTCCCTGAGCAGGTCCAACAGCGGCGTGGCGGCGGGCACCGAGCGGGTGACGGTTTTCCCGTTCAGTTCAAAGGTGATGGGCTCCGGGGCCCTGTACAGATCATTCATGACGCGGTCTCCCGGACATGGATGGCTGTCAGCAGAACGCCCGGGTCAACCGGCAACGTTCGTATGCGGACGCCCGTTGCGGCCTCGATGGCCGCGGTGATGGCCGGCGCGACGGCTTCAATGCCCAGCTCGCCCACGCCCCGCACCGGGAAGGGATCGTCTTCGGGGGTCCCGTCCAGCACATCAACCCGTTGCGTCGGCGCGTCATGGAAGGTGGGGATCAGGTACTGGTCCAGGTTGTCCCGCCGCAGACGGCCCTCCTCCGCCGGCATGTCCTCGGTCAGTGTCATACCGAGGCCCATGACCGCCGCGCCCTCAATCTGTCCAAGATAACCGGGCGGATAGATCACCCGGCCGGCGGCGGTGATGTGGTGGAGATCGGTCACCCTGACACGACCGGTCAGGCGGTCCACCATCACCCTGGCCACGGTGGCAATCTGTAGCTGCAGGTATCGCCCCACCGGGTGGTCCTGGCCCGGCGCTACGGGAAAATCCTGGCGGGCATCGGCCACCATCGCTTCCCGCCGCCCATGCTCCGCCAGTTCCCGGTAGCTGAGCACCTGGCGGCCCTGGTGGAAGACACCTCCGGGGCCGTGGGCCAGGTCATCGCCGGGATAACCGGTCAGTTCGGCGGCCTGGCACCTTACCGCCTCCATCCACCGGGGCAGCATACCGGCCAGCACACCGTGGACCAGCACCGAACTGCGTGAGGCGCTGGTGGGCCCGGAATCCGGCCCCCGGGAATGCCCCAGCATCACCTCCACGTCACTCCCCTGGCAGCCCAGTACCGCACACACGGAATGGGTGATGGCCTCGCCAATGTTCTGGCCGTAGTCGGAGAATCCGAATTCCACCCGGACACGGCCCTCACGGCTCAGGGAGATGCGGCCACCACCGGCATCCGGCAGGCCGTCGCCGAGCCCGTTGCCCTGGGCACCCATGGCCATGCCGGTACCCGTCAGCCAGCGCCCCCGGGGAACTGTCTCCGGTGACCACAAGGACGATGCCTGCGCCTTCCGCAGCACCTGGACGGGTGGGGCCGTCCAGCGTACGGGCTGATGGCGGCTACCGGGTTCATCCACCGACCGCAGATTGATGCGCCGCAGTTCCCGGGGGCACAGCCCCAGCTCCCGGGCGAGGGCGTCCAGCTGGGATTCCACGGCGAAGGTGGCCTGGTTGCCGCCGAAGCCCCGGAAAGCGCCGCAGACGCCGTTATTGGTGTAGACCAGCCGCCCGGACACCGCATAGGCACCGATCCGGTACAGTGGTGCGCTGGCGTGGTCGAGGAAGTTCTCCAGTACCGCCGGACCCAGGCTGGCGTAGGCGCCGGTGTCCAGCACCGCCTCCACCCGATGGGCCAGCAGCCGCCCGTCCGCATCGCAACCGGTGGTCATCCTCGCCGTCACGGGATGTCGCTTCATGCCCGCCCGGCAGGACTCGAAACGGTCCAGGTGGATCATCACCGGACAGCCGGTTTTCAGGGCCAGGATGCCCGCCGCCGGCTGCACCGTCAGTTCGTCCTTGCCACCAAAAGCACCGCCGGTGGCCATGGCTTCCACGGTCACCTGCCCGGGCGCCAGTGCCAGGATGTCGGCCAGCTGTTCCGCATCCCGGTGGCCGGACTGGCAGCCCACCCGGAAGTGCACACCACCGGCGTCATCGGGTATGGCGATGCCGCCCTCGGTTTCCATAAAGGCATGCATCTGCCGGGGCGTCCGGTAGTCGTGTTCCACCACCACCGCACAGGCGGCAAAGGCCTGCTCCGGATCACCACGGTGGAAAGTCTCCTGTGCCAGCAGGTTGCCACCCTCATGGAGGGGCACCTGCTGCTCTGCCGTCATGGGGTCGGTGACCAGTGACAGCGGTTCGTACGCCACCTCGACGGCCGCCAGCGCCGCCCGGGCCTGGGCCCGGGTGTCCACCGCCACGGCGGCAATGGCATCGCCCTCGTAGCGCACGCGATCCTCGCAGAACACAGGCTGGTCCCGCACCACGATGCCAAACCGGTTGAGCCCGGGCACATCGTCGGCGGTCACCACTGCATGCACTCCCGGCATATCACGGGCTCGGCTTGCATCGACTCGCAGCAGCCGGGCATGGGCGTATTCACTGCGCAGGATCGCCCCCTGCAACAATCCCGGGATATCGAGAAGATCGGTGGGGTAGCTCAGTCGACCCTCTATGCGGCGATAAAGCTCCGGCGACGGACCGCCGCCGTCGGGGGCATCGGCGCCGAGAGTGACCATCCTCCCAGGGGTATCAGACGCCATGGCCCACCTCCGCCAGCAGGTAATCCACCATCCGCTGGATGGCCAGGCGCAGGGTCGGATCCTGCCAGCCACGGAATTCCAGCTCGGTGTCCAGGATCTGAATTCGGTCCGCCCCGGACAGGGAGTGGCCATCGTTCAATGCCGCCTCGCTGATGGACAGTCGGCCTGGCCCGCCTTCCCCACACACCGCCAGCCGTACGCGCTCGCCGTCATGGACACAGGCCACCGTCGCCCGGGTGGGACTGAAGCGCTCCCGGTGACCCAGTTTGTCGACGGCAATACGCCATGGCCGGGCATCGGGCAGGGTAACCGACTGGATCAGATCGACGCCGGGGTCGGCCGCGTCCCACACCACCAGGCTCTCGCCTTTCGGGTCGTGGTGACCGACAAGGTGAAGCCGGGCATCCAGGGCCAGGAACAGGGCCGACAGGTCGCCCCCGGCGCACAGGTTGCCGCCCACCGTTCCCAGGCGACGCACCCCCGGCCCCGCCACCTGGTCCAGCAAGGTCCCCAGGCCCGGCAGGTGGTCGTGAACCAGCGGATGGCTGGCCAGCTCGTCCAGCGTCGTCAGCGCACCAATGGTGAGCCCGCCCTCGTCCTGGTCAATGCCCCGGAACCCCGGCCAGCCGGGATCCAGGGCCACCAGGCAGGAAGGCCAGCTCTGGCGCCGTTCCCAGACCGGCTGCAGCCAGCTGGCACCTGCGACGTAGGTGCCACCGAAACGCCGGGCCATGGTGACGGCCTCGCGGGGGGACTCCGGGCGCAGGACCCGGACCCCGCCCCGCCCTGCCACTTCAGGTTGCACGGTCACATCAGGTTGCATGGCGACACTCAGTCCGCTTCAACACCGGATACATCCGGATAACGGGCCATGATGTCGTGGATCGCCTCGGTGCCCACGAACTCCGTGGTATAGCCCTGCGTCGGATCAACGGAGTCATCGACCAGCCCCAGGCCCACCAGTTGCTCATGAATCGCCTGCCACCGCTCATCGGTCATGATGCCGATGCCATCGGTGAGGGCATCGCCGGAAAGCACGATGCCCCGCTCATCCATTTCCCGCAGGGAGTGGGCCAGCTGCTCTGGAGTCTGGTTCTCGTTGAGCTCGTTGATGTACTCGTTGGTGGCCTGCGGGTCCTGCAGGTACTGGTACCAGCCTTCGATGGTTGCTTCCACGAACTTGCGGGCCACTTCTGGCCGCTCCTCCAGGGTCTCGCGGGTGGTCACGATCATGGTGGAGTAGGACCGCCAGCCATGGTCCGACAGCAGGAACACGTTGGGGTCAATGCCGGCCTCCTTCACCACGAAGGTCTCGGAGGTGACGTAGGCCTGCTGGATCACCTCGGGATCGGCAATGAACGGCCCCATCTGGAAGGTGTAAGGGCGCACCTGGTCGTCGGTGTAGCCGTACTTCTGTTTCAGCCAGGGCCAGAACGACTGGTGGGCGTCCTGGGACAGTAGAATCGGCTTGCCTTTGAGGTCCTCCAGGCTGTCATTGCCAACGCCCGGGTGACTCATGATGATCTGCGGGTCCTTCTGGTAGAACGCGGCCAGCGCCACCAGGGGCAGGCCTTCCTCCAGGGCGGTGAGGATCTGGCCACTGGAATGGAGCATCACGAAATCGGCACGGCCGCCCAGCAGCAACTGGATGTTGTTCACCTGGGGGCCACCGGGCTCCATGTCCACATCCAGGCCGAAATCCTCGTAAGTGCCCTGGGAATCGGCGTGATACCAGCCCCCATGTTCCGCCTGCGGAAACCAGTTGGTGCGGAAGGTCACCTTCTCAAGCTCCGCCGACCAGGCCGCCGCCGATGACAGTGTCAGGCCTGCCGCCAGGGCCAGTCCCGAAAGCCAGCCAGCACGACCCACCCGGGTCACGTCAGAAATTGTCTTGCTCGTCATACCACTCTCTCCTCGCACAAGGTCACAGGGGCGTACCAGCGGCAAAGCTGGTGCACCATTTTTGAGTTCCCTATTCTTTTTGTTGGAGGGAGGTTTTTTCCGGCATTGGCAGGGATCAGGACGTTGGCAGTAGCGGTCGCACCGGTGTCGCCAACAGGGTTTCATCGCAGTTGTTACCCGGCCCCTGGCGGTCCACCACCAGGTAGTCGGCATCCGCTTCCAGCGGTAGCAACGGCGCGTGCCAGGTGCCGGCGCGATAGCTCAGGCCCTGGTCGCCCCGGGCCAGGAACACCCGGATGGCGGATTCGTCGAAGTCCCCCGGCGGCGCCACCACCGCCAGGAAGGGCTGGTTGTTGAGGGGCACAAATGCCTGGCTGCCCAGGGGGTGGCGCTCCATCAGGGTGATTTCCAGGGGCTCCAGGGGCTGGCCCCGGAAAATGGACAGGATGGCCCGGGGATCATCGCCCAGCAGCTCCACACCGGCCAGGGCGTGGAACCGTTCGGTGCGGCCCTGGTTGATGGGAAACGACTCGGCGCCGTGGGTATCGATCACCTCGCCAAAGCGGGCGAAGGCCTCCCGGGTCAGGGGTTCCGCGACGATCTCCCGGGGCATGGTCATGACACCGGCTTCCCAAACAGGCGAACCCGGCTGACACCGCCATCCGGAATCATGTTGAAGCGGATATGGGTGATCGGTCCCAGGTCGTTCAGCTCGCTGAATTGGTGGATGTTGTCCGCGGTCAGGGGCTGCTCGTCCATCAGGGTGTGCCAGAACATACTCTGGGTGATCAGGGACCGGGGCGTCGCCGCACCTTCCTGGACACAGGCGGCCTGGATCGAGCAGCCCGCCGGAAAGTTGCCCTTGAAGTGGGCAGTGTCCACCTCGATACGTTCGGCAATACCCTTGTGGCCCAGGGCCAGGATGCACCAGTCGTTACCCGGTTCGCGGCGGCGGCGGGTCTCCCAGCCATCACCCATATTGATGCCCCGGCCCGGACGCAGCAGCTTGCGGGGCTCGCCGTAGTGGGCGTCGCTCCAGGCCTGGTCCACCTGGTCCCCGCCATGCTCCAGGGCCAGCAGGTTGACGGATTCACTGGCTGCCAGGGTGGACCAGTCACAGAACGGCTTGCCGTAGACCCGCAGCCGGGCCAGGCCGCCATCCGGATAGATCTGCACCCGCACATGGGTGAAGGGCTGGTCAGAGGTAATCCCGCAGAAGCAGTGGTCGTTGCCCTTCAGTTCCGTGGCCGGCACCAGGGGCTGCCAGTCACTGTGTTCGTCCGGCTCCCCCGCCGGGCTGAAGCAGGCCTCCAGGGACACCGCCGGGGGAAAGTTGCCGGTGAAGAAGCTGGTATCGAAATCCACCCCCATCAGCACGCCAGGAATCGCCAGGCGCACGATGCACCAGTCATGGCCGGTGGAGCGTCGACGGCGGGTTTCCCAGCCGTCCATCCACTTGCCGTGATCGTCGTAGCGATCCGGGTAGAACACCGGCTGCTCCGGGTTCAGCATACGGTCCCGGGGGCCGAAGAATTCGTCGGTCACCCGGACCACTTCCGCGCCCAGGCTGCCATCCGCCAGGTTCAGGCCCTGGCGGGTAAAGTCGGGCCCCTCAACAAGGGGGGCCACTACTGCATCAGTCATTCGTTGTCTCCGGGGTGATAGGGGTGCACCTGTTTCCAGTGGCGGGCGATATCGATTCGCCGGCACACCCACACCTGCTCATGCTGTTGAATATGGTCGAGAAAGCGCTGCAGTGCCCGGAAGCGACCGGGACGGCCGATAACGCGACAGTGAAGACCCACTGACATCATCTTGGGAGCCTCCGCGCCTTCCTCGTAAAGCACATCAAAACTGTCCTTCAGGTACTGGAAGAACTGCTCGCCGGAGTTGAACCCCTGGGGCGAACAGAAACGCATGTCGTTGGCTTCCAGGGTATAGGGCACGACGAGGTGCGGTTCCTCGGCGCCGTCGCGGGTGGTCACCGTGGTCCAGAACGGCAGGTCGTCGCCGTAGTAGTCACTGTCGTATTCGAAACCGCCCTGCTCCACCACCAGGCGTCGGGTGTTGGGGCTGTCGCGACCGGTGTACCAGCCCAGCGGCGGCGCGCCGGTGAGCTGGGTGTGCTGTTCAATGGCCAGTTCCATGTAGCGGCGCTCTTCCGACTCGCTCATGTCCTGGTAGTGGATCCAGCGCATGCCGTGGCAGGCAATCTCGTGACCGTCGTCGATAAAGGCCTTCACCGCCTCCGGGTTGCGGGCCATGGCCATGGTGACGCCGAAGATGGTCAGCGGCAGTTTCCGCTTGCGGAACTCCTTCAGGATGCGCCAGACCCCGGCCCGGGAGCCGTATTCGTACAACGACTCCATGCTCATGTGCCGGTCGCGATAGGCCTCGGCACCAATAATGTCTGAGAGAAAGGTCTCGGAGTGCTCATCACCGTGCAGCACACAGTTCTCGCCGCCTTCCTCGTAGTTCAGCACAAACTGGACGGCGACGCGGGCGTTACCGGGCCACCGGGCGTGGGGCGGATGTTCGCCGTAGCCCCGCATGTCCCGTGGATACTGCGTGTCTGATGGAAAGGCGTCGGATTCATTCATTGCGGTTTCTCAAGGCCACACCCCCGCAGGATCACATCGGTGAGAAAGTCGGCGGCGTGGTCGAAGTCGCGCTGCTCGTACTCCGCCTTGTTCTCCACCATCAGGATCTGCACCTGGAAGTCGGCATAATGTTGTGTGGATGACCAGATCAGGAAAATCAGTTGCACCGGGTCCACCTCCGCCATGCGGCCTTCGTCGATCCAGTGCTGGATCACCTCGGCCCGTCCGCGAACCCATTCCCGCATGTTGGTGCGCAGGTGGTCCATCAGGAACGGCGCGCCCTGGATAATCTCCATGGCGAACAGCCGCGAGGCCAGCGGGTAGCGGCGGGACATCTCCACCTTGGTGCGGATGAAAGTGGACAGCGCCTCCGCCGGATCGTCCTCCGGCCGGATGTCCGAGAACACCTTGTTCCAGCGCCCGAGGATGTCGTCGAACATGGCGCTGTACATGCGCTTCTTGTTGCTGAAGTAGTAAAGCACATTGGACTTCGGCAACCCCGCCCGTTCGGCGATGTTCTGGATGGTGGCTCCCTTGTAGCCGTGCTGGGCGAACTCTTCCTCGGCCGCTATCAGGATCTTCTCCCGATTCCGTTCCCGTATGCGCCCTGGCCGGTACTTGCGGCCATTGCCGGCTTTCAGGTCCTTGCCGTCAACCGGCGCGTCTGCAACTGGGTTATTGGTCATTCGCGTCTCACTTGTTGTCCATGTGTTCAGGAGTCCGACAGAGCTATTCTGCCGGACTCCCGTGACGGATCAAAAGTGGAATTTCACCAGGGCACTGACAGAGCTCTGAGTGTCGATCAGGGTGTCGTCCAGACCGAACTTGTTGTTCCAGTACTGGTATTCCACACCGGCATACAGAACGCCCGGCTCACCCCAGAAGTTGCTCACGTCCAGCTTGATCTGCGGGGTGAACTGGAACTCGGACTCGTGGTCGCTGGCCGAGGTGGACCAGTCAATGTAGCCATCCACCAGGAACAGGGCCGGGCCGACATTGAAAGGCACACCCCAGGTCACTGTTGTCTGCCAGTCATCGCTGATCTCGCTGTTGTTCACATAGTAGAACGCGGTATTGAAGTAGTTGAAGCCGGGCACGTCCCAGGCCAGCCCAAAACCGGTCATGTAGTTGTTGGCCTCAGTGCCACCACCGAATTCGTACTGCCCCGCCAGCACAACGTCCTTGACCGGGCCAAAGGACAGGTCCTGTCCCGTCAGCCAGCTACCACTGAGGGTAGGTGCGAATTCGCCATAGACTTCATCCGTGCCTTCCAGGTCACCCTGGGGCTGGTCACGGTCGATGAAGAAGAAAGTGCCGCCCCAGTCATGGGCCGTCACATTCTCGAAGGTGAAATAAGTGGCTTCATACTCCATGCCGCCATCACCGCCGGCGTCAAATTCAACACCCTGGTACTGATTGCTGTGGAGGATGGAGATGCTGGACCCGCCGAAGAACTTCTCGGCATGGGCCGCGGGTGCGAAGGAAGCGGCAGCCACGCAGCCGGCGATCAGTGTCTTACGAAATGCATTCATGGTAATACCTCTGTGGTTACAGTCTCTCGGATTACGTTCTTTTTTGGGCATTGTTGGCGCACGGTGGATCGTTATTGTTGGAAGCTTCCTGCTCGGCTCCTAACGGCCAGGCCGATACGGCTGGCCAAGGGAAAGTGGTGTGTTCAATCGGGTCCGGGCCGGGTTCCAGGACAGCAGGATCAGCATCAGGATGGTGACCACGTAGGGCAGCATCGCCAGCAGCTCGGTGGAACTCTTCCAGCCCAGCCCCTGGAGCACCAGGTGCAGGATGCTGGCGGCACCGAACAGGTAGGCCCCCAGCACCACCCGCTCCGGGCGCCAGGTGGCGAACACCACCAGGGCCAGGGCAATCCAGCCACGGCCGGCGGTCATGTTCTCGGTCCACAGCGGGGTATAGGCCAGGGACAGGTAGGCGCCGGCCAACCCTGCCATGCCGCCGCCGAAGGCCACCGCCAGGTAGCGCACCGTCAGTACTTTCAGGCCATTGGCGTTGGCCGCGTCCGGGTCCTCACCCACGGCCCGCAGCAGCAGGCCGCCCCGGGTGTGGCGCAGGAAAAACCAGACACCGGCGAAGGCCACCAGCGACAGGTAGACCAGCGCATCCTGATCAAACAGGACCCGACCGATCACCGGGATATCGCTGAGCAGGGGGATCGCCACACGGGTAAAGCCGTCAATGGACTCACCCACGAAGCCTGCCCCGACAAAGGCACTCAGCCCGGTACCGAAGATGGTCAACGCCAGCCCGGCGGCATACTGGTTCGCCGCCAGGGTCACCGCCATGAAGGCGAACAGCAGCGACATGGCGATGCCGGCCAGGATCGCGGCAACCACCCCCACCAACAGGCTGCCACTGGTCAGGGTGGCTACGAACCCGGCAACGGCACCCATCAGCATCATGCCCTCCTGCCCCAGGTTAAGGACGCCGGAGCGCTCGCAGATCAGCTCGCCCAGGGCCACCAGCAGCAGGGGCGTGCCCGCCACCACGGTGGCGGCCAGTACATTGGTCAGCAGTTCCATGTCAGGCCTCCTGGGTGGCAGCGCTGGCTGCAACGGGGGTGGATTGTCGTACCGGCTGCTTCAGGCGGAGGCGGTAGTGGATAAAGGCATCGCAGGTCAGCAGGTAGAACAGCAGCAACCCCTGGAACAGTCCGGTGGTGGCCTTGGGCATGTTCATGGCGATCTGCAGCATCTCGCCGCCGATAAAAGTCAGCGCCAGCAGGGCACTGGCGGCGATGATACCCAATGCGTGCATGCGCCCCAGGAACACCACGATGATGGCGGTGTAGCCATAGCCGGGTGACACTTGCGGCACCAGCTGGCCGATGGGGCCGGTCACTTCCGAGGCCCCGGCCAGGCCGGCAGTGGCGCCCCCCACCAGGAAGGCGAACCAGGTCAGGCGGCGGGCGCCAAAACCGGCGAAGGCGGCGGCGCGCTGATCCTGCCCCACCACATTGAGCTGAAAACCGATAAAGCTGCGGGCGAACAGCACCCACACGGCCACGGCCGCAAGCACTCCGAAGGCCAGCCCCAGGTGTAGGCGGGTACCGGGAATCAGGTCCGGCAACAGGGCGGATTCCGCAAACATCACCGACTGGGGGAAGCCAAAGCCGTACGGGTCCTTCAGGGGACCATGAACCGTGAACAGCAGCAGGTTCAGGGCGATGTAGTTGAGCATGATGGTGGTGAGGATTTCATTGCAGTTCAGGTGGGTCTTCAGACCGGCGGCAATGGCCGACCACAGCATGCCCGCGATGACGCCCGCCACCAGCACCAGCGGCAGCACCCAGAAACCGGAGGCATCCACCAGTTGCACGGCCACCACGCTGGCGCCCAGGGCCCCCATCAGGAAGTGCCCCTCGGCGCCGATGTTCCATAGTTTGGCCCGGTAACAGACCGTCAGGCCCGCCGCACACAGCAGCAGCGGTGCCATCTTCAGGCCCAGCTCGGCCAGGCCGATCAGGTCGCTGATGGGAGTAATAAAGAAGAACCTGAGGCCTTCCACCGGGTCCTTGCCCATGGCCAGGAACAGGAAGAAGCCGGTGATCACGGTCAGCACCAGGGCAAGCACCGGGGACGTCCAGCGCATCAGGGCCGAGTCAACGGGGCGTCGCTCAAGCAGCAGCATGGGTCGCCTCCCCGTTGTCGAAACCGCCGGCCATCCATTCGCCCAGTTGTTCGATGGTCAGGTCCGCCGTTGGTGCCAGGGGCGACAGGCGGCCGTTGCAGATGGCCCCGATGCGACCACAGAGCTGGAACAGCTCGTCCAGGTCCTCGGAGATGAGCAGGATCGAGGCGCCCTCATCCCGCAGGCGTACCAGCGCTTCGTGGATCGCCACCGCCGAGCCCACATCCACGCCCCAGGTGGGGTGGGACGCCACCAGCAGTTTCGGGTTCTGGAGGGCTTCACGGCCAATAATGTATTTCTGCAGGTTGCCGCCGGACAGGCTGGCCGCGGTGCTGTCCTCACCGGTGCAGCGCACGCCGAACTGGCGGATCACCTCACGGGAGAACTCGCGAACCTTGCCGAAGCGGATCATGCCCCGCTCCACCAGCCTCTGACTGGACGCGGTCAGCAGGGCATTCTCCGCCAGGGTCATGCCCGGCACCGCCCCTCGCCCCAGGCGCTCCTCCGGCACAATGGCGACGCCAAGCCTGCGACGCTGATCCGGCTTCAGGGCGCCAATGCCCACGCCGCCGAACGACAGGCTGTCCCGGGCCGAACGGATCTCTCCAGACAGTGCCTTGAGCAACTCATCCTGGCCGTTGCCCGCCACACCGGCAATGCCAACAATCTCGCCCTGATGCAGGTCGAGGTTGATGTGTTTCAGACTGGTGCCGAACGGGTCGCCGCTTTGCCAACTCAGGTCACGAACCTCAAGCAGCACGTCGCCGGCTTCCGCAGCCGCCACCCGGGTGGAAATCGGGGTATCGTCACCCACCATCAGGCGGGCAATCTCGGCGGCGGACACCTCCGCCGGTTTGCAGTCGCCACTGACCCGACCCTGGCGCAGCACCGTGGCGTTGTGACAGAGCGCCCGCACCTCCTCCAGCTTGTGGCTGATAAAGAGAATGCTGCAGCCCTCCTTCGCCAGTTGTCGCAGCGTGGCGAACAGGTCCGCCACCTCCTGTGGGGTCAGCACCGAGGTGGGCTCGTCCAGGATCAGCAGGGTGCTCTCCTGGATCAGGCAGCGCACAATCTCCACCCGCTGGCGTTCGCCCACGGACAGGGTGCTGACATAGCGCCGGGGGTCCAGGGCCATGCCGTAGCGCTCCGATACCTCACGAATGCGGCGATCCAGTTCGCCACGATTGCGGGCCTCTTCCGGCGGCAGGCCCAGGGCAATGTTCTCGGCCACGGTGAGGGTCTCGAACAGGGAGAAGTGCTGGAACACCATGCCAATGCCCATCTCCCGGGCCTGGGCCGGGCTGGTGACCCGCACCGGGTGGCCATTCCAGGTCATGGTGCCCGCATCCGGCTGCACCACGCCGTAGATCACCTTCATCAGGGTGCTCTTGCCAGCACCGTTCTCGCCCAGCAGCGCATGGATCTCCCCGGCTTCCACCGTGAGATCAATACCGTCGTTGGCCCGGCAGCCCGGGTATTCCTTGACGATGTTTTCCAGTTTCAGACGTAGCGCCGCAGTCATACACAGCCTCTGGTTCATTCCACATTCCGGCCTGGCCAATTTCATAAACTGACCAACCAATCAACATTTCCAGGCTGAGCAATATGCTTGCCAATCGTTAATAAAAACTGAAAAAACTGGAAATGAACCAATTGGTCAGATTTTTGCAGAATCGGGCGTAGAAGCTGCGAAAACCCTGTCTATAGTGAAAGGCAGTAGCCCGCGAAATACCGCAAATAGCCCATAAGCGGAGAGAGCCGTGATTGAATTCCTTCTTAACGGTCAAATGGAAAAAGTTGACCAGGTCGACCCAAATTTGAGCATCCTGGAGTGGTTGCGCACCAAAATGCGACTCACCGGCACCAAGGAGGGCTGCGCCTCCGGTGACTGTGGTGCCTGCACGGTCATCACGGGAACCCCTGACCGGGATGGCAACATCCAGTACGAGGCCATCAACAGCTGTATCAGCCTGCTGGGCAGCCTGCACGGCAAGGAGCTGATCACCGTGGACGCTTTCCAGCAGGAACCGGGCCACCCGGTGCAGCGCGCCATGATGGAGAAGTACGGTGCCCAGTGCGGGTTCTGCACACCGGGCATCGTGATGTCGCTGATCGCCCTGCATGCCCATAAGGAAGGCATGGACCCGAACGACCACCAGCTGCTGGAAGCCCTGTCCGGCAACCTGTGCCGTTGCACCGGCTACCGCCCGATCATCGACGCCGGTCGCCAGGCCCTGGTGCAGGAGTGGACGCCGGAGCCATCCCACCCCGCCGCCAGCCTGTGTGGCACGAGCGCCAACCCCGAACTGGCGGGCATTCCGGGTGGCAGCGTCTCGTCCGGCACGACGGACGGTCTCCGCTACGACGCCCCCGCCACCCTGGCCGAGCTGCGGGAGCTGCGCCGTAACTTCCCCGAGTCCCGACTGGTGGCTGGCAGCACCGACCTGGCCCTGGAAATTACCCAGCAACTGAAGACACTGCCGCACCTGATCAGCGTGGAACGGGTCGATGAACTGAAAGGCTGTGCACAGGAAGGGGATGAACTGGTCATCGGCGCCGCCGCCACCTACCAGCAGTTCCGTGGCCCGCTATCAAAGCTGTGGCCGGCCTTCGACCCCATGGTGGAACGCCTGGGCTCCCTGCAGATCCGCAACCGGGGCACCCTGGGGGGCAATATCGCCAACGCCTCCCCCATCGGTGACATGCCCCCGCCGCTGATAGCGCTGGGCGCCACCCTGGTGCTGGACGGCCCGGAGGGCGAACGTCGCCTGCCCCTGGAGGACTTCTTCCACGGCTACAAGCAGACCGACCTGAAAGCGGGCGAATTCGTACATTCGGTTCGGGTGCCTGTCCCTGCGGCCAACGAACAGCTTTATATCTACAAGATCTCCAAGCGGCTGGATGACGACATTTCCGCCGTACTGGGTGCCTTCCGCCTGACCGTGGACAACGGCGTGGTGGCGGACTGCCGGCTGGCCTTCGGCGGCATGGCCGCCACCCCGGCCCGGGCCCATAAGGCCGAGGCCGCCCTGAAAGGCCAGCCCTGGAACGAGGCCAGCGTGGCCGCCGCGATCACCGCCCTGGCCAGTGACTTCTCACCGCTGACCGACGTGCGCGCCTCCGCCGCCTACCGCCTGCAGGTGGCCGGCAACCTGCTGCGCCGGGCACTGCTGGCCTCAGACGCCAACACCAGCGAACCCCTGATGGTGACCGACTATGCGTAAACTGCCCCTGAACACCCCGACGCCGGCCCACAGCGCCCGCGGCCTGGCCGGCCACAGCGCCCACCACGACAGCGCCTGGAAACACGTCAGCGGCCAGGCCCGCTATATCGACGACCTGCCCATGCCGGAGGCGCTATTGCACGCCGCCGTGGGCCACAGCGAACAGGCCCACGCCCGCATCCTGTCCATGGACCTGGAGGCCGTGCGGGCCTGTCCCGGCGTGGTGGCCGTGATCACCGCGAAGGAGGTCCCCGGCCACCTGGATATCGGCCCGGTGTTCCCCGGCGACCCGGTACTGGCGGACAACATCGTGGAACACATCGGCCAGCCCATCTTCGCCGTGGCCGCCACCAGCCACGAGGCCGCCCGCAAGGCGGCACGACTGGCGAAGGTGGAGTACGAACCGCTGGATGCCGTGGTTACGGTAGAACAGGCCCTGGAGAAACAGCTCTTTGTCCGCCCCAGCCATACCCAGCAACGGGGCGAGCCGGACAAGGCCCTGGCGGAAGCCCCCAACCGTCTTAAGGGCGAGCAACACGTGGGCGGCCAGGAGCACTTCTACCTGGAAGGCCAGGCCTGCCTGGTGGAGCCCACCGAAGACGGCGGCATGTTCGTGCACACCTCCAGCCAGCATCCCTCGGAGGTGCAAAAACTGGTGGCGGAAGTGCTGGGCCTGCCCATCCACGAAGTGCAGGCGGAGGTGCGCCGCATGGGTGGCGGCTTCGGCGGCAAGGAGACCCAGGCGGCGCCCCTGGCCTGCGTGGCGGCACTATTGGCCCACGCCACCCGGCGACCGGTACGGTACCGGCTGTCCCGGGCGGACGACATGGTGCAGACCGGCAAGCGCCACGACTTCTACAACACCTACGACATCGGCTTCGATGACGACGGCCTGATCCGGGGTGCCGACCTCATGGTCGCCGGGCGCTGCGGCTACTCCCCGGACCTGTCCGACGCCATTGTCGACCGCGCCATGTTCCACGCCGACAACGCCTATTACCTGGACCAGGCCCGGGTGGTGGGCCACCGCTGCAAGACCCATACGGTGTCCAACACCGCCTTCCGGGGCTTTGGTGGCCCCCAGGGCATGATGATCATCGAGCAGGCCATGGACGACATCGCCCGCCACCTGGGCCGGGACCCGCTGGATATCCGCAAGCTCAACCTCTACCGGCCCGGGCGCGACACCACCCACTACGGCCAGACCGTGGAGCAGCATGTACTGGCGGAACTGATGGAAACCCTGGAAACCAGTTCCGACTACCGCCAGCGCCGGGCGGAGATCACCGCCTACAACCGCACCAGCCCGGTCCTGAAACGGGGCCTGGCCCTGACCCCGGTGAAATTCGGCATCTCCTTCACCGCCAAGCACCTGAACCAGGCCGGCGCGCTGGTGCACATCTACACCGACGGCAGCATCGTGGTGAACCACGGCGGCACCGAAATGGGCCAGGGGCTGTACATCAAGGTGGCCCAGGTGGTGGCCTCCGCCTTCCAGGTGGACCTGGAACGGGTGAAAGTCTCCGCCACCCGCACCGACAAGGTGTCCAACACCTCGCCCACCGCTGCGTCCTCCGGGTCCGACCTGAACGGCATGGCGGCACTGGATGCCTGCGAGAAAATCCTGGACGGGCTGGTGGACTTCGCCTCGAAACACTGGGCCACCCCGGCGGAGGACATCACCTTCTCCGACAACCAGGTGATCATCGGCGGCCTCGCGGTACCCTGGGAGACCTTTATCCAGACCGCCTACATGAACCGCATTCCCCTGTGGTCCTCCGGCTTCTACGCCACCCCCAAGATCCACTATGACCCGGAGACCGGCACCGGCCGGCCGTTCCTCTACTACGCTAATGGTGCCGCCTGCTCCGAGGTGGTGGTGGACACCCTCACCGGCGAGTACCGGGTGATGCGCACCGACATCCTCCACGATGTGGGCCGCTCCCTGAACCCGGAGATCGACATCGGCCAGATCGAGGGCGGTTTCGTGCAGGGCATGGGCTGGCTGACCACCGAGGAACTGGTGTACAGCGACGAGGGCCGGCTGCTGACCACCGGCCCCGCCACCTACAAGATCCCGGCGGTGTCCGACTGCCCGCCGGACCTGCGCGTGGCCCTGCTGCCCCAGAGCCCGAACCGGGAAGCCACCGTATTCCATTCCAAGGCCGTGGGCGAACCGCCGCTGATGCTGGGCATTGCCGTATGGAGCGCCCTGCGGGATGCGGTGGCCAGCCTCACCGACTATCGCTTCAGCCCGCCCCTGGACACCCCGGCGACACCGGAACGGGTGCTGGGCGCTGTCACCGCCGGCCAGCATTGGCTGGCCCAACAGAAGGAGACCGCGTGATGGAAAAGCGACTGAACTGGTACCAGGCCGTGGCCCACTGCGAGGACCGGGGCGAACCCTACGTGCTGGTCACCGTGCTGGGGGTGACCGGCTCGGTACCCCGGGAGCCCGCCAGCAAGATGGTGGTCACCGGCGAACACAGCTACGACACCATCGGCGGCGGCCACCTGGAATACCGTATCTGCCAGCAGGCCCGGGAGCGACTGGCGAAGCAGGACTACACCAGCGAGCTGGCCCACTTCCCGTTGGGCGCGAGCCTGGGCCAGTGCTGCGGCGGTAGCGTGTCGGTACTGATCGAGGCGCACCCGGGCTGTGAACAGGAACTGGTGATCTTCGGCGCCGGCCATGTGGCCCGGGCCCTGGTCACCATCCTCGGGGACCTGCCCTGGCGCATCACCTGGGTGGACGAGCGGGCGGACCAGTTCCCCGCCGAGGTGCCCGCCAATGTGCGCATCCACCACACCGATGACCCGGTGGGAGACGCCCCGGCCCTGTGCGCCGGTAAGCAGGTGCTGATCCTGACCCACAACCACCAGCTGGATTTCGACCTGTGCCGCACCCTGCTGACGGCAGGAGACTGCGCCGGCATCGGCCTGATCGGCTCCGACACCAAGGCGGAGCGCTTCCGCCAGCGGCTGGAGCACCGGGGCTTCAGCCCGGACCAGATCGCCACCATCCGCTGCCCGGTAGGCCGTTCCGACATCCCCGGCAAGCGCCCCATGGAAGTGGCCGTGTCCATCAGCGCCGAACTGCTGAGCCTGACCGCCAGCACGGACCAGACCGCCACCCGCCGCGGCCTGCCATGGAAGGAACTGAAAGGCCTGATCCAGAACACCGACACCGATCAGCAATCTGAGCCATCCAAAAAGAGAAGCCCGAATGAGTCTTGAGGAACTGAACACCCTGCCCCGTGACCAGGCCGAAGCCCGCTTCCGTGACTGCTGCGCGGCAAGGCCCTGGGTACAGGGCATGGTGGACAACCGCCCCTACGCCAGCCGTAAAGCCATGATGGAACAGAGCCAGCGCCTGTGGCCCACCCTCACCGAAAGTGACTGGCTGCAGGCCTTCGAGGCCCACCCGAAAATCGGCGACGTGGACAGCCTGCGCCGCAAATACGCCAGCACCAAGGCCCTGGCCAGCGGCGAACAGGCCGGCGCCCGCCAGGCCCCGGAAGCCGTGCTGCGACGCCTGAAGGCGGATAACGACGCCTACCAGCAGAAGTTCGGCTTTATTTTCATCGTCTGCGCCACCGGCAAGTCCGCCGAGGAAATGCTCGAGCTGCTGGAAGCCCGCCTGCCCAACACCCGCGAGCAGGAAATCGCAAACGCCGCCCGGGAACAGGCCAAGATCACCGAACTACGACTGGAGAAACTGGCATGACCGCAAAGAGCCCCATCACCACCCATATCCTGGACCTGGGCGGTGGTCGACCCGCCGCCGGTGTGGCGGTCTCCCTCTACAAGGTGCTGCGCGGCAGGGAGACCCTGATCGCCGAAGGCATCACCGACGACGACGGTCGCATCACGGACTGGTTCGACACCGCCATCGAGCAAGGCCATTACCGGCTCACCTTCGAGACCGGCGCCTGGTACCGGCAGCACGGGCTGGACACCTTCTTCCCGCAGGTAAGCCTGGACTTCCAGGTGTCCGACACCAACGCCCACTACCACGTCCCCCTGCTGCTGAATCAGTGGGGCTACTCAACCTACCGGGGGAGCTGATGACCGACACCAACACCCGCCTGCCCGAAGGCTGTGAAGCCCACCGGGGCGCCCTGCTCCACTTCCTGGACGATCCGGGCAACGCCCCCGATCCCGTCGATGGCAGCCTGGAATACGTCGAAGACGGTCTGCTGGTGGTCCACAACGGCAAGGTGGTCACCACCGGCCAGGCCAGCGACCTGTTGCCCCGCCTGCCCGCCGGCACCCCGGTCACCCACTGGGACCAGCGCCTACTGGTACCCGGCTTTATCGACACCCACGTGCACATGCCGCAACTGGGGGTGATGGCCAGCTACGGCACGCAGCTGCTGGACTGGCTGGAGACCTACACCTTCCCCCACGAGGCCCGCTTCAGCGATGGCGACTGGGCCCGGGCCGAGGCGCAACGGTTCACCGACCTGCTGCTGGCCCACGGCACCACCTCCGGCTTGGTGTTCTGCACCTCCCACCCCGCCTCGGTGGACGCCCTGTTCGAAGCCGCCGAAAGCCGGGGCATGGGCCTGACAGCCGGCAAGGTGATGATGGATCGCCACGCCCCGGACAACCTCACCGACACCACCCAGGGCAGCTATGACGACAGCCTGGCGCTGTTACAGAAGTGGCATGGCCGTGGCCGACAACGCTACGCCATCACCCCGCGCTTTGCCGCCACCTCCACGCCGGAGCAACTGACCCTGGCCGGCAAACTGGCCAAGGACCACCCGGACGTGATGGTACAGACCCACTGGGCCGAGAACACCGGCGAGATCCAGTGGATCAGCGAACTCTTCCCGGACCGCCACAGCTACCTGGACGTGTACGACCACTACGGCCTGCTGGGGGAGCACACGGTGCTGGCCCACGGCATCCATATTGATGACCGGGACCGCCAGCGGCTGGCCGAGACCGGCACCCGCATTGCCTTCTGCCCCACCTCCAACACCTTTCTGGGCAGCGGCCTGTTCGACTTCCGCAGTGCCCGGGAGGCTGACGTCACCGTGGGCCTGGCCTCCGACGTGGGCGGTGGCACCAGTCTGTCGATGCTGGCCACCATGGCCGAGGCCTACAAGGTCTGCCGCCTGCGGGGCCAGACCCTGACGCCCTGGCAGGCCTTCTACCTGGCCACCCTGGGTAACGCCCGGGTGCTGCACCAGGCGGAGCAGACCGGCAGCTTCCGGCCCGGTCGCCATGCCGACTTCGTGGTGCTTGACCAGGGCGCCACACCCGCCCTGGACATGAAGCAGGCCTATACCAACACCCTGGCCGAAACCCTGTTCAGCCTGATGATCCTGGGGGACGACCGGGTCATCGCCGCCACCGCCGTGGCCGGCGAGGTCCGTTACCGGCGACCGGGTGATGCCCCGCTCTCCACCGCGAGCGACACCCCAAAACCCACCTCCCCCGACCAAGGAGTCTGATTGATGGAAGCTTACCTCAGCGAGTGGCTCGCCCTGATGGTCCGCTGGTTTCATGTGATTGCCGGGGTCGCCTGGATCGGCGCCTCGTTCTACTTCATCTGGCTGGACAACCACCTGCGGGAACCGCCGGAGTGGAAGAAGCAGGAAGGCATCAAGGGGGATCTGTGGGCCATCCACGGGGGCGGCGTCTACGAGGTGGCCAAGTACAAACTGGGCCCGAAAAAGATGCCGAAGGAACTGCACTGGTTCAAGTGGGAGGCCTACTCAACCCTGCTCAGCGGCCTGGCCCTGCTGTTCGTGGTGTACTACATGGGCTCGCCGGGCTACCTGATCGACCCGGCGAAAGCCGACATCAGCATGGGCGCCGGCATCGCCATCGGCCTGGGCACCCTGATCGGAGTAACCGCGCTCTACGAAGCCCTGATCCGCAGCCCCCTGGCCGACAACGGCAAGGCCTTCGGCCTGGCACTGTTCGCCATCCTGCTGGTGGTGGACTGGGGCCTGTTCCAGGTGTTCTCCGGCCGCGGCGCCTTTATCCACGTGGGGGCGGTGATCGGCACCATCATGGTGGCCAACGTGTTCCTGGGCATCGTGCCGTCCCAGTGGGCGCTGGTGAACGCTCTCAATGAAGGCCGGGAGCCAGACGAGAAGGTAGAAAGGCTGGCCGCCCTGGCCAAGCTGCGCTCCACCCACAACAACTACCTGACCCTGCCGATCATCTTCATCATGATCAGCAACCACTACCCGATGCTGTACGGCCACCCCCACGGCTGGGCCATCCTGGCGGCCATCGGCTTTATCACCGCCTTCACCCGCCACTACTTCAACCTGAAGCACCGGGACATCCACCGGCCCTCCATCCTGCTGGCCTCGTCCATCATGACCGTGACGCTGATCTGGATCGTCGCGCCCACACCCACCACCTCCGCCAGCACGGACAGCGCCGCCGTCAGCGACGAAACCGTAACGCAGATCGTGGAAACCCACTGCGTGGCCTGCCACGCCGAAACACCCACCCAGCCCGGCTTCCAGTCCGCACCGGCGGGCATCAAGCTGGATAACCTGTCACTGCTGGCGGACCATAACGGCAAGGTCAGACAGGCGGCGGTGGATACGCATTACATGCCCTTGGGGAATATGACGGGGATGACGGAGGAGGAGCGGGAGTTGTTGGGGATTTGGTTGAGCGAGCAGTGATCCTTATGAGGACCGGGCAGGTAATCGGCTTTTTGCCTGCCTGGAAGCACAGTCACCTGTTTTGTCACCACCAGGACCACCGGTTACTACGAACCGATGGTTTACCATTCGCCTGGTTTCTTCACGTGGCTCACTGCGATCACTTATCAAACGACTCATAAACTTGTAACACCATACTTCACCGAAAAACCCATAGGGCCCAAATAGGTCAGAAAGTCCCCCACCGCCAACAATAGAAGGCCATAGCCAGGGATGATCTCCAGGCATCGAAGGACCAATCGTTCGCTGCAGCCATCTTTGTTGCTCCGCTTCTGCTCGGCTGGGGCGCGCGGAGGCTTGGCCGATGGGTACCTCAACGTTGAAACGAACCTGGCCCAAGCCAGTATGGGAACATGGTAAAGTGCAATTCCCCCAAAGCTCAGGACGGATGACCCCAGGGCTGTAACAGCACCTCATCGACGAGGCGCGAAATCGCTTAAAAGGATGTTCCAATGACACTATCCGTGGATCAACTCTGCCAGCGGCTGATAACCGAGGAGGGCTGGCTGCTGCTCACGGACTGCGACCACGAGCCGCCTTTCCCCGAAGAGGACGATTACTGGGATCGCTTCGACGCCACCAGCGACCCCGTCGAACAGGACCTGCTCTTTTTGGAGCTCCTGGACGAGAAGGCGAAGCACCTCAATGCACTGCCGCTGATTGGTGGCCCGTTCCCCGACATGAGCAACTTGACCGAGATTGAGGGCATGACCCATGCCGTGGTCATTACCTCCCCGGCCCTGCGGCGACTGAAGCCCTATTGTTCACGTCTGCTGGTAAAACAGCGCCCCTTTGCCATCAAGATAACCCTGGTTATTGAGGATCACGTGCCTGCGAATCTGAACCGGGAGATGCTTTCCCAAATAGGTGCGCAGGCCCGGGAAGAGTTGTTGGCGGAGCCGGAAGCGGAGGAACCGGTGGAAGAAAGCCGCCGCGGTGCAAAAGCCAGGAAGAAAAGAGCCAAAGCCCTGAAACGGCTCCCGGTGTTTTTCGAGCTCATCGTGGTGGGTCAGCGCATCCAGACTGACCATCGTCGGAAGGCATTGCACGGGCTTCGTCAGGGGCGGCTGCGTAAACCCTCTGTTGCGATCCACGGTTACCTTTTGGACAGCGCCGCCGGATCCGTGTGGTCCACAAGCGGACTCTCCGGGTGGCGCCGCCATGACTACTTCAGGTATGCGCTCCGGCACCACACGGACTCTGTCCCGGAGATTCAGGAAGCCATCCTCAACAGCCGGCCGGGCGTTCTGCTCATTGTTGCCAGCGTTGCCATTGCCGTGCTGACCAACTTCGGTTTCAAGGCCCTTGTGCAGGACCTTGGCGAGCTCACTACCGTGCTCTGGTTTGCTGCCGACATTCTTGTTCCCACCGCCGCGGTCCTGACCGCCTGCTGCTCAATGAGGCTGAACACCCATGTGGTCACCCAGACCAAGTGCTTCCTGATCGGTTATTTTGCGGTCTACTCAACCCTGTTTCTGGCCCTCGCCTGGGTGCCCACTTTTCAGCACTTCTACTATCTGACAGTTGTGGGTGTTATTACCACCGTCGCTACTATGATGGGTGCCTATATGATGAGTCTGGAGTAGGTCTTAAAGATCACGGCGTGGTGCGGCCAGGCCCGCTCGGTCAGCAGCCCCTTATCGTATCGCTGCAACCGCAGAAAGGTCTTCGCGTATCGGCTGACGATGTCCACCAGCCCGCCGCCGCACACGCCGTTGGCCTTCCTGCCGAACTACCGGGGATTCCTCGGTAGTTGCACTCTCATTCAGATAGTGAGCGTCCCCAGGCTGTTTCCCGAACCTTTCCATGGGCCCCGCTACGTTGATCCGTTTCTTCGATCCGTCATCGCCGGCTGCACAGACCGGCGGAATGCACTGGGGCTGCTTCCCATGGTGCGTTTGAAGGCCCGACTGAAAGATGTTTCTGACTCGTAGCCCACACTGAGAGCGATCGACAGTATCTTGTCCTGCCGGTCACGCAGTAGCCGGGCGGCTACCTGCAATCGCCATAGGCTCAGATACTTCATCGGTGGCACTTCGATGACCCGGCTGAAGCGTTCCGCCAGAACGGACCGGGAACAATTCACTGCGCTGGCCAGCTTCTCCAGGGTCCAGGTTTCCGCGATGCGGCCATGCAGGAGCAACAGGCTCCTGGCAATTAGCGGGTCGGACAGCCCCCGTATCCAGGGGTTGTTGACCAGGTTCCTCTGCTGCACATACTGCCGGATGACTTCGATAAACAGCACCTCCCCCAGACGGAGCATCATGGACTGGGTGCCAACCTGTGGATGGCGACACTCCCGCAGCACGATATCCACTAGATCGTTAATCGGCCCGTCCAGTGCCGAGCGCGAAAGCACGATGTAGCCGGGTAGCCCCTCCAGCAGGGGATTCACCGGATGTCGGTCACACCCCAGGAAGCCGCACACCAGCTGGTTCCGTCCAGGGCCGTTTCCACCGTCTTCGATCACCAGGGGCAGGTCACCGGCAGCCATCAGGGAAAAGAACTCTCGGGCGGGGTCTATATCGCCGTCAGAAGGCTCCCGGGGCTGGTCCGATATGACATAGGCATCGCCGTGGGGTATCAGAAGGATGTCGCCACCCTCCAGTCTGACGGGCTGTTCGCCTTCCACGGTTGCCCAGCAGGGGCCTTCCAGCACGATATGGTAGGAGATGACCTGGTCGGACGTCGGCAGAACCAGATCCCTGAAATGACGCTCGTTGGGAACGCCTGTGGCGTATGGCCAACTGGGCTGCCAGCCAAAGAAAACCGCCCCCCGCAAACGGATGTTTTCCAACACATTTGAGAGGAGCGCATCCACGGCCTTTGCCGTCCCGGACGTTTGGGCAGTAGATTCGGACGACCGGTTATGGTTCCTCTGCATGGCTCACCCTAGCATTCGAGTTAAGGGAAACGGATCACCATTGCGATCCGAAGCCAGATAAAGGAGGCTGCCATGCCCTCGCTCAGCACCGTGGAAATCAACCCCCCAGGTCCTGCTTTAATCTATCACCAACAGTTTGTACCCGCATTGTTTGGCCAGTGGGGGCCTCGACTGGCAAAGCAGGCAAACGTCCGCAGCGGCAGCACAATGCTCGATGTAGGCTGCGGTACCGGCGTATTGGCGTCGGCCGCCGCGGATATCGCTGGTGATGCCTATGTCACGGGTGTGGATATCAACCCGGAGATGCTGGAGGTAGCCCGGCAGCAGCGCCCGACCATTGACTGGCGCTACGCCCCGGCCGAGAACCTGCCTTTTACAGACGCCAGTTTTGGCACGGTTCTGAGCCAGTTTGCCCTGATGTTTTTTGACTCCCGGACACAAGGGCTGGCCGAGATGTGGCGCGTACTCGAACCGGGAGGAACCCTTCTCGTTGCGGTGTGTGATGGCGTGCACCGTTCCCCCGGCTATGCGGTGTTCGCGGAAGTGCTGAACAGCCTGTTTGGTGCCGAAGTGGCCGAATCATTCAGGGCGCCTTTCAGCGCCGGTAATGTGGACCACCTACGATACGTCGTGGCCCAGGCCGGCATCCCCAACCCACGGATCGAGCAGCAACGGGGAACGGTCAGGTTTGACACCGGTTGGCGACATGATTGCTACCGAACGCGCCTGCATTTTTACCCTGGGCGGCATCCTGGATGATGCGCAATTTGAAAGACTGGCCAGCGAGGCTGACGTTGCGTTCCGGGACTTTGTCACTGAGAGCGGGATGATCGAGTTCTCCATGCCAGCCCTGACCATTCAGGCGCAAAAATCAGCCAGGTGAGTCTCCCAGCCGGGATTCAGGGGTGACTGAACTGAAGCAGGACCACACCGACGGCGACCAGGCAGGCGGATACCAGTCGTTGTCCACCGAAGGGTTCGTTTAGGAGGCGGGTACCAATCAGGGCCGCAACGATCACACTGGTCTCACGCAGGGCGGATACGTAGGTCATCGGCGATATGGACATGGCCCAGACCACCAGACCATAGGCAAACGTATAGAGAAAGCCGCTGGCAACGCCCTGTTTCCAGTGACCCCGGACCGTCGCATAGGCCAGGCGACCGTACCGCCCTGCTGCCCAGGTAACAAGCAGGAGCCCGTCGAGCACGAACATCCAGGCGATGTACGACAGCGCGTTGGACGACTGCCTTGCTCCCATGCCGTCGAGGACGGAATAGCCGGCGATCAGCGCCCCGACAATCAATGCGACCCCGACCGCGCGTCCGGTTTCCTCGCTGCGGGGCAAACGCATGGCCATCAACGCGATAGCGAATGAGATCAGGCTAATACTGACGATCCCCAGGGGGGTCAGGCGTTCGCCTGCCATCAGGAACGCCCCCAAAGCCACCAATGGAGGCGCCGACCCACGCGCTATCGGATAGAGCAGTGACAGATCCGCCACCCGATAGCCATAGGACAGGAACGCGTAATAGGCCAGGTGCACCACCATGGAACCAAACAGGAACGGCCAACTGGCCGGGTCGGGAAGCCCCAGGTACAGGGCCGGCCCCAGCATGACCAGTCCGCCGAATCCATTGGTAATGGCCAGCCGGATGAAGGGCTCCCCACCACTCTTGACCAGCGTATTCCAGCCGGCATGCATGACGGCAGCCAGCAACACCAGGCACAGTACCCACAGGTCCATGGAATCCCCCGAATAAGCTCACGGCCAGTGGCGACTGGCAAGCATCGTTGGTGGAGCACCCGGGCTACGGGTGAAACACAGATAATCGCCGGGGCTTACGGCTTCAGCATGCGTCGCAGCAGGGGGCGATAGTCGTCAAACGTGCGGGTCTCCACACCCGCAACCTTGCCCTCATCGTCCCAGACCCTCAGGCGCAGCGCGTCCCGGTAGAACTCATGCTCACGAAAGGCCGCAACTTCCGTCTCATCCATGGGGCCACCCTGAACGTTCAGCGAGTTCACGGAGGCCGGTGACAGTCGGTCGAAATAGTCCTGGTTGACCGCACACAGGTAGCGTTTGGCAGCGACGTGAAGCTCAATCGGCTCCGTCACTGACGTGGGGAAAAAGGCCTCCAGCACCGCCGAGCCTGCGGTTTCATGATAATTATCCCGCCCCATTTCCAGGGACTCTTCCGGGAACTCACTGGTGTAGTGGCCGATATCATGAAGCAGCGACGCCGCAACCAGGCTCTCTGGCGCGTCAGCCTTCTCGGCAAGAGCGGCACTTTGCAGCATGTGCTCGGACATGCTGACATCCTCTCCCATGTAGGACTCACCGCCCCGGCGATCGAAGATATCACCCAGAAAGTCGATAATGTTGTCGCGATTCAGTGATTCAAAAGCCATCAGGCGCTCTCCTTTTCTCCGAGTTCCTGACGCTGAAGAACGGCCAGGGTCGAACGCAGGCTGTCCAGGTCCGCGTACGCCCCCTGCAGCCAACGCGAGCCAGTGCCTTCGTATGCAATCCGGCCATGGGTCACCCGGGTGTTGTCCACAATGAACAGCTCACCGGGACGCAGCTTGAAGGTCACTGCCAGCTCAGGCCGCTCCATGATGTCCGCCAGCTTGCGGTAGGCCTCGTAGAACGCGGGCATCTGGTCGAACGGGATATCGGTCAGAGGCCCGAGCGAACGGTTATTGAACCGCACGGCCAGAAGTTCACCGTCCGGGCCCAGCTCGATCATTGGTCGTTTGGACCGCAGATAAACCCCGTTGCTTCCGGCGTAGGTGTAGTTCGCAGGCTGCCCTGCGAGCACGGCGAAAGCCTCCGGCGACTCCTCCTTCAGAATCTCCACCGCCTTGAAACTGTCGACGACGATCGAGTCCCCGCCTTCTACGGAATTCTCCAGACAGGACAGCAATTGCAGTGTCGGCACCGGGTCCCGGTACGGGTTATCGGTATGAACCTGCAATCCCAGCCCGGTATAGGCCAGGTTGACCGGGTCTACCTCGGTCCTGACTTCGAAGAACCGACCATAGTTCGTTTCACGGACATAACCGAACAGATCCACCACCCGGCAGATTGCACCGCTCTCCCGCGGCATCTCGGTCATCTTCGCCACACCGTAACGGTCGATATCCGACAACCAGCGGCACAGCTCGCCCGAATCCTCACGGGCCCGGGCATAACTCGCGACCGGTAACTCGCTCTGCAGCTCTTCGCCCCAGCGAACAATGTCCGGTCTTGTCCAACCGGTCGTGTCAATGCACGTCCGGTCGTATCGGTTCGCCAGCAACCAGGATGCATCAAAGGTTACTGTCTTTCCCTCGGGGAGGAAGGTCAGCTCAATGTGAGCGTCGCCGACCACTTTCACCCCATCAATACGCACCTCGGCGGGCAGGTCCTGAATACGGACAAGCCGCTGACCATTCCCCGGTGACAATGTGTCCGGATCCGGAGAATGGTCACGTAGCCATATGGCATGGAAACGGGCCGTGGTGCTGTCAGTCCACTTCACCTGCAGGATCTCACCCTGCGCAAACGTCTCGACGTTGCTTAAACCCAGCATCTTTCACTCTCTTCAAACTTCTCTCATCTAGCGCGGGATGAATCATAGCCATCTGTCCGGTATTATAAAAACAATCTTTTTTCGCTCTGAGGGGTCATTTTTCTAATGGATAGCACACCCACCAGTCAGCTTTTGCCCCCACTGCGGTGGTTGCAGGCATTTGAAGCGGCTGCCCGTCTCGAAAGCTTCACGCTGGCCGGAGAGGAGCTGGGTCGCTCCCAGGCGACCATCAGCCAGCAGGTCAGGTACCTGGAGGATCGACTCCAGTCTGAACTGTTCCACCGTCTGCCCCGTGGGGTGGAGCTCACCCTGGACGGGGCGGCCTACATGCCCCATGTCCGCTCCGCCTTTGAAACCATTGCCTCCTCTACCCGGGACCTGTTTGCCACAAACCGGCGCGCAACCGTCACCATCGCCACGCCGGTTTCGTTCATGGCAACCTGGCTTGCCCCCCGGCTTCCTGGCCTGGATACACGAACCAGCCGGATCAATCTGTCCATTGCCACCATCAACCGACCGGTTGACTATGAGATGGAAGGGGCCGATCTGGAGATTCACTACGGAGACGGCGAGTGGCCGGGCGTTGAGCGGACCCTAATCCTTAGGGAGCGGCTGTCGCCCGTGTGCGCTCCTGAACTGCTGGACAGGGACAGCGACTGGACTCAGCTGCCAATCATCGGGTTGGCGGGAGCGCGGGCGGGATGGTCCGAATGGTGCGCACTGGCAGACATCCCGCCCCTGCCCATGCCGCCGCTGCGGTTTGACAGCTTCGTGCTGGCGCTGGAAGCCGCCAGGGCGGGAGCGGGTGTGCTGCTGGCTTCATTGCCTCTGGTCGAGGCATCGTTAAGGGAAGGCAGACTGGTGAGGTTATCAGACGTGGAGCTGACACCCCGGTCCGGGCACTGGCTGACCCGCGATCATCGCAAGCCGGTCAAGCCCGAAACCGAGATGGTGTGGCGCTGGATTGTCAGCCAGTCAGGCTAGTACCCGGTCCAGCCAGCCCGGATCCATTTCCGGCACGGAATCCAGCAGTTCACGGGTATAGGGCTGATGGGGCGGAGCGAAAACCTGGTCCTTGGCACCCTGCTCCACGACCTGTCCCTTGCGCATGACCACGACCTGGTCCGCGATGGCATCCACCGTGCCCAGGTCATGGGTGATGAACAGGTAGGACATGCCCAGTTCGCGCTGGAGACGCAGCAGCAGGTTCAGGACCTGCTCTCCCACCAGCTGGTCCAGGGCCGATGTCACTTCATCACAGATAATCAGGTCCGGCTCCGCAGCCAGTGCCCGGGCAATGCCGACACGCTGCTTCTGGCCACCGGACAACCGTGCGGGAACCCGATCCAGGAAATGCCGGTCCAGCTCGGTCATGTCCATCAACTCTTCCAGGCGACGCTCCAGCGCTACACCGCGAAGGCCATGATAGAACTGCAGCGGACGCCCGATAATATCCCTGACCCGCTGTCGCGGATTGAGAGCCGTATCCGGCAACTGATAGATCATCTGCACGCGCTGCAGCGTCTGCTGGTCACGGTCCTTCAGCGCCGGCTTCAGGGGCTTTCCGTGCAGGCTCACCCTACCATGGGTGGGAGGAAGCAACCCGGTAATCACCCTGGCCAGCGTGCTTTTACCCGAGCCGGACTCGCCCACGACGGCCACCGTGCGCCCCTTCTCGACGTCAATGGATACACCATCCAGTACGGCAACCCCACGGCTATACTCGGCACGCACCGCTTCAATCGACAGGACCGTGTCCCCTGCCGGCGTTGCTTCCTTGTGCAGATTTCGCACACTCACCAACTGCCGGGTGTAGTCTTCCCCCGGGGTCTCCAGTAGCTGGCTGGTATCGCCTTCTTCGATCATGTTCCCGTGGCGCAGGACCATCACCCGGTCGGCAATCTGGGCCACCACCGCCAGGTCGTGGGTGATATAGAGCGCCGCGGTACCATGGTTGCGAATCGTCCGCCGAATAGCGGCAAGAACCTCGATCTGGGTCGTCACATCCAGTGCCGTGGTCGGCTCATCAAAGACCAGAACCTCCGGGTGGCAGGCCATGGCGGCCGCCACCATGGCCCGCTGCAACTGACCACCGGACACCTGATGGGGATAGCGATTGCCGAAGGTTTCCGGATCCGGCAGACCGAGCTGACGATATAGATCCACAGCCTCTTCACGGGCCTGCGCATCCGTGCGGACACCGTGCACCACAGCGGTTTCAACGTACTGGTCAATCAGTGTGTGGGCAGGATTGAACGCCGCGGCCGCACTCTGTGCCACATACGCGACCCGCCGGCCGTGATAGTGGCGACGGCGGCGTTCCGGCAGGCGGAGCAGGTCCGTACCCTCGAAGAACACCTCTCCAGAGGTGATCTCCATGCCATCCCTGACGTACCCCATCGCCGCCAGACCAATGGTGGATTTGCCGGCACCGGATTCCCCGATCAGGCCCAGTACCTCGCCCGCATTCAGTGTCAGGCTGATGTTGTTGACCAGCCGCTGACGGGCCTTGCGGCTACGGCTCTCGATCACCAGATTACGGATATCCAGAATCGGCTGGTCCAGGTTTTCCTCAGCTTTCGAGATCATTTTGCCAACCCACTTGTCTTGTTAAGGAACCAGTCAACGACCAGATTGACGGCAATGGTCAGAATGGCGATGGCCGCGGCAGGCAACAGCGGGGTGATCTGGCCAAAGGTGATCAGCATGACGTTTTCACGCACCATGCCCCCCCAGTCTGCGGTGGGCGGTTGCAGACCCAGCCCCAGAAAGCTCAGGGAACTGACCAGCAGGAAGATGAAACAGAACCTCAGGCCGAACTCGGCGGACAGGGGCGCCAGTATGTTGGGCAGTATTTCCCGGCGCACAATCCACAGCATGCCTTCACCACGCAACCTGGCGGCCTCCACGTACTCCATGGCCGCCACGTTCATGGCAACGGCCCGGGTCAGCCGGAAGACGCGGGTGGATTCCAGGCCCGCAATGATCAGGATCAACGCCGGCACGGAGCTACCGAAAATCATCAGCAGCAACAGGGCGAAGATCAGCAGCGGAATCGCCATGAGGATATCGACAAGCCGCGACAGGAACTGGTCGACCCAGCCACCGCTTACCGCAGCCACCATCCCCATGGCCCCACCGATAAGGAAAGCCAGGACCGTGGCGGCGAAGGTGATGCCGACCGTATTGCGGGCCGCATAGATCATCCGGCTGAAGATATCCCGGCCAAGGCTGTCGGTGCCCAGCAGGTGTTGCGGGCTCCAGGGAGCAAAGGCGTCCCCCACCACCGCTGCTTCGCCGTATGGCGCCAGCATGGGAGCAAACAGGATCACCACAAGGTAGGCCGCCAGCACAACCAGTGCGAGCTGGGCGGATACCGGGGCCTCAATCATTCCCCGCGCCAGCTTGCGCCACCACGACCTTTGGCCCTGATGGTTCCCAAGCGGCACAGGACGGTTGGAGTGTTTGTCTGACGTCATCATTTCGGGTGCAGTAGTCGGGGATTACTGACGATGGAAACCACGTCGGCAATCAGGTTGAACAGGATATAGGTTGTCGCAAATATCAGGCTCGCGGCCTGGACCACCGGCAGGTCACGCTTGGCAACCGAGTCCACCATAAGCTGTCCCAGCCCCGGATAGACAAACACCACCTCAACCACAACCACCCCGGTTATCAGGTAGGCCAGATTCATCACGACCACATTGACAATGGGCGCCCAGGCGTTCGGCAGCGTGTGCTTCAGAACAATTCGCCAGGGCCCCAGGCCCTTGAGCCTGGCCATTTCGATGTACGGGCTGGACAACAGGTTGATGATGGCGGCCCGGGTCATGCGCATCATGTGGGCACAGGTGACGAAAGTTAAGGTGATCGCCGGTAGCAGCATCAGCTCCAGACGATCCAGAAACGACTGCTCGGCACTCACCTTTGACAGGCTTGGCACCCAGCCCAGCTGAACGGAAAAGAACAGGATCAGCACATAGGCAATGAAAAACTCCGGCATCGAGATCGCCGACAGGCTGAAGATGGATACCGTCCGGTCCACGATGGTATTGCGATACAACGCGGCCAGAATGCCCAGACCCAGCGCCAGTGGCACCGAGATCAGGGCCGCCAGGCCAGCCAGATACAGGGTATTCATCAGGCGGTCGTCAATCAGGGCCGATACCGGTCGGTCCGTTGCCAGCGACTCGCCAAGGTCGCCTACCATCAGGCCTCCCAGCCAGTCCAGGTAGCGCTGGTGGATAGGCTGGTCGAGCCCCAGTTCATCACGGATCGCGGCCACCGCTTCGGGCGTGGCCATCTGGCCAAGGATTTCCGTGGCGATATCCCCCGGCAGCATGTCCACTGCCAGGAAGATCACCAGGGAAATCACCAGAAGCGTAAACAGGCCAAGCCCAAGGCGCCTGGCCACTGTCATCAGGAGCTTGTTCATGGCTCAGTCCTTGAACCACCAACGCTCGGCAATCCGGTTGCCATCCATATCCCGGTTCATCGCAATCCTGCCATGGCCGACATTGGTCCGGGCCGCGCTGACATAGGCCGAGAAGGCCGGCGCCACGGAACCACCATCGTCGTGGATGAGACGCTGCATCTCAGCGTACATGCCGGCCCGCTTGTCCTCATCTAGTTCTGCCCTGGCGGCCACCAGAAGCTCATTGAAGCGTTGGTTTTTCCAGTTGGTATCATTCCAGGCCGCATCGGCGGAATAGTACTGGGAGAAGAACCAGTCCGCAGTGGCGCGTGGGCTGGAGTAGGACATGCACCAGGGCCGCTTGCGCCAGATGTTGTCCCAGTACCCGTCAGCGGGTTCACGCCGGACGTTGATGTTGATACCGGCTTGTGCCGCATGCTCCTTGAACAGCACGGCCGCGTCCACCGCTCCGGTGAACACGGCACTGGAGGTGCTGAGATCCACGGTGAGCGAGTCCATGCCGGCTTTCTTCAGGTAATGCCGCGCCTTGTCAGGGTCATACTGACGCTGGGGCAGATCCGCGAAATAGCGGTAGGACGCGCCAATCGGGTGGTCATTGCCGACCCGGCCATACCCCTTGAGCACACGCTCCACAAGGTCTTCACGATCAACGGCGTGCTTTAGCGCCAGGCGGACGTTGTTGTCGTTGAACGGGGCGGCCTGGGTATCCATCGGGAAGTAATAGATCTGGTCGCTGTCGACGGAGTTCACTTCCAGATTGGGGTCCATTTTCAGCAGGTTGACCGTTTTCAGATCCACCCGGTCCATGGCGTCGATCTGTCCGGTTCGCAGGGCATTGGTCCGCGCTGCCGTATCAGTGATTGCCAGGAAGGTGATCTTGTCAAACCACGCCCGGTCGCTCTTCCAGTAGTCCGGGTTGCGGGTGACAACCGCCTCCACGCCAGGCTCCAGGTTCTGCAGGATATAGCCGCCACAGCCAATCCCCGAGTCAGGATCGATCTCGCCGCCCTTCTCGGGCAGGATCGCCATATGATAGTCCGAGGTAATGGCGGGGAAATCCGCGTTCGCCGACTTCAGGTTGAAAATGACCGTATGGGGGCCATCGGTTTCGATGCTCGCAATGGGATCAACGATTCCCTTGGCCGCCGATTGGGAGTTCTCACCCCGGTGATGATTGAATGACGCCACCACGTCCGCCGCCGTCAGCGACTTGCCATTATGGAAGGTGACGCCCTTGCGCAGATGGAACACCCACCGGGTGGCATCCGGAGCCGGCTCCCAGCTTTCGGCCAGTTCACCGACCAGCTCGCCATCCTCTGTCAGCTCGGTCAGGTAGTTGTGAATGGCGAAACCGACAGATTGCATGAACACATCAGCAAACTTTGCCGGGTCCAGAGTGTCTGTAGTGGAGCCCCGTGAAAGGCCCAGCCGGAAATGACCTCCGCGCTTTGGCGCGTCTTCGGGACCGGCTCCAAATGCCGGAACTGCCAGGGCCCCCGCTCCGGAAGCGACGATGCCAGCGGCGGCTGCCGTTTTGAGAAAATCCCGCCGAGACACCATGCCTGTGCGGGCCTGGCGATCCAGGTTCTTTTTGCTGTACATGCAAGTACTCCTTGCCTCTAATTTAATGGAACTTCGAGAGAGCAAGGCTGGGTCTGATCTGTGCGCGCTAGAGAGATGGCCCCTGTTGGTCAGAAAGCAACCGACAGAAGCGAGGCGGGTATCTTAACGTTCTATTGATCAATGTCAATGCAGCGGACAAGCTGAGGCAGTATCTCGGCTGGGCCAACCGACATTCGTCTGGGGCTGACAGGTCAAGGTAAAGGCGCATGCTCTATTTTCTTCAGAAAGCCAAGCTTTATAAATGGGGCCATATAGCTTGAGGGTTTACGCCGCACCTGATCCTTTAGCAGAGCCACCATTCCTTGTTTAAAACCCTCCCTCGGGTAATTTTCCACCACCTGTGCAAGAGTTCGCGGATGAATCTCATCAAGCCATAGCCCTGCAACGTCAACACCTGCGCCATAGTGCAGCAAGGCAATCTCGGGGTTCATTTTATGGGCATGCCCCACCGAGTTATGGTGCACCACCATCTCGTGCACCAGGTCTGCTCTATCAGTGGTCAGGTTCTGATCTATACAGAACGATCGCGCAGCCCGGGCACCGTCTACCTCAAACGTGTTACCACAATCGTATTGGGATGTCAGGCCCAGGTCATGCATGATCGCGCCCATGAACAGCACCTCCCGGTCAAAGGGCTTGCGGACACGGTGCGCCATCGCGACCGCAAAGGCATAACTGCGTAAGCCGTGGTTAACCAGAAACTCCGGGCTACATTCAGCCACCAACGACAGCGCTTTTCTGCAGTGATCAGAATCCGGCATCTGATACTGCTTCTGCGCGATCTCGTCTATCCGTTCGCGCCGAACTTTCCGGGCCGCTTGTCTCGCGACAAACTGTATGTCGGCGGTGACGAAATGACATAGCAGGCAGAACGTGGCCGGAGCCGTTTTGGTGTGAGTCAATGCCATGCTTCTCCCTCTTATATTTTGTACTGAAATGTACAATAATATGGAGAACGGCTTTGGCGCAAATTTTTATGCGGATTAGTACAAATATGACCGGAAAACGTCGCGGGCGCCCGCCCAAGTATGATAGAGATACCGCCCTGGCTCAGGCGGCCGAGGTGTTCTGGGAACGAGGGTTTGCAGCGACATCACTGGATGACCTCGCGCAAGCGATGAACATGAATCGTCCAAGTCTCTACAACGCGTTTGGCGATAAAGAAACCCTGTATCGGCAGGCCATGGCCTGGGTCGATCGGCGCCTGTCTGACCAGTTGGGCACAGCACTTGATACGGAACCTGACCTCAACCGGGCACTCAAAGCATTCTACGACAAGGCATTGACGGTTTATCTGGGCAGGACCACGCCGCTCGGATGTTTTGCCATCTGCACGGCAACAGCACCTGCGCCTCGCAATGAGGCGATCAGGCGAGACCTTGCAGGGATCATCGCGCGGGTAGACGAGGCGTTAATCAGGCGGCTGCAGCAAGCCCAGTCCCAGGGTGCATATCAGGCGTCCGGTTCGGTTCATGACATTGCCAGAGTCCTGCAGGCGGTACTTCACAGCCTTGCTGTTCGGGCCCGGGCGGGTGAATCACATACCGCATTGGAAAAGATCTACAATGCCGCGGTGGACGCCATCGTGCCGGAAATGCCACCGTTGCAGAATTGAAGGCTGAGACGAGGCAATAGTCGTCAAAATTACTCGCCACTCATAGAATGCCCTCCCCTCCTGTCCTTGCGGGCCGCATCAAGGTTGCCCTGAAAATGGGCCATTGAGATAGCCCTTCCTTTCGACAGAACAGAAGGGCCCTGCTGTGTCGATCTCGGAAAGCCTCACCCGACTAACTCGGCAGGAGCAGATCGGTTCCGAAATATCCAGGCTAAGGTCGGTTATTTCGCTACTGTCTGCTGACTGTCCAATGAGATAACAGGGAGACTGGCATGTCCAATGAAGAAACAGGCACAGTTCACTTGCACCGGGTACTGAGAGCCCCGGCCGAGCGGGTTTACAAGGCGTTTACGGATCAAAGTGCTCTGGAGCGCTGGCTGCCGCCGTACGGGTTTACCGGAAAGATTCACGGCACCGTGGACGCCCGCAACGGTGGTGGTTACCGGATGTCGTTCACGAACTTCGGTACCGGCAGCCAGCATTCCTTCACCGTGGAGTACGTCGAGCTGGAGCCGAACCGGCTTATTCGCCACAAGGACCGTTTTGATGACGCTAATCTGCCCGGCGAGATGACGGTAACGATTGATCTCGAAGCGGTGTCCTGTGGGACGGATATTCGTATTGTCCAAAAAGGGATCCCGGCCGTGATTCCGGTGGAAATGTGCTACCTGGGGTGGCAGGAGTCACTGGAGCAGCTTGCCAGGCTCGTTGAGCCGGAGATTCCTGACAACGGCTAGCGAAATCACGACCATGACTACCCCGGCAAGCAAGGCCGGGGCAGTACCTGGCCTTTTGCCTTATATACCAGAAACCGGAACAGAGCGTCCCGACGCGATTGCTTTACAGCTTGGACGCAGCAGGACACCCGGGAATCGGGCAACTTTAGGTCCGGAAAAGACCATGGACGGTCCGGGCCAGTTGCCCCGCCGTCTGCTTCAGGTTGGCTTCGGCCTCGTGCATGGCTTCCTCAAGGGTGGCCGGCCCCGGCACGATGGAATAGGCGGCGGTCAGGCCCAGGTCGTGCATCGCCTGCAGGTCACGGCCCAGCCGGCCACAGAGCCCGATCACCGGCACACCGCTTTTCCGGGCCAGTGAAGAGACCCCGGCCGGGGTCTTGCCGGCGGCACTCTGGGCATCAATGGCGCCTTCGGCGGTAATCACCAGATCGGCCGTGGCAACCTGACCGGCCAGACCCACGGTCTCCATCACCAGTTCGATACCGGATTTCAGGGTTGCCCCCAGCATACCGGCGACCATGCCGCCGATACCGCCAGCGGCGCCGCTACCGGGGAAGGAGTGGATATCATGGCCCTGCTCGGCGGCAAGGCGTGAGAAGTGCGCCAGGGCGCTGTCCAGTTGGCGGACGTCTTCCGGAAGCGCGCCCTTCTGTGGCCCGAACACGGCGGCGGCCCCGTCCGGCCCCAGCAAAGGATTGCTGACGTCACAGGCCACCACCAGCTCAACGCCGGCAAGCGCCTCCAGCGCAGGCGACAGGTCCAGGGTGTCCAGCAACCGCAGGCCGGCGCCACCGGGCGGTATGTCCCGGCCCGACGAATCCAGCAGTCTGGCACCCAGCGCCTGCAGGATTCCGGCGCCGCCATCGGTGGTGGCACTGCCTCCCAGGCACAGCACGAGCCTGTCCGGCCCATGGGCGAGTGCCGCCCTGATCACTTCGCCGGTGCCACGGCTGGTGGCCTGCATGGCGTCCCGCTGCACGGCGGCAACATGGTGTAACCCACTGCCCTCGGCCACTTCCACAATGGCGGTGCGACCGTCATCCACCAGCCCGTATTGCGCACGGACTGTCGCCCCCAGCGGGCCGGTGACGTCGACCGGTATCAGCCTGCCAGCCCGGGACTCCACCAGGGCCACCGTGGTGCCCTCGCCGCCGTCGGCCAGGGGCACCAGGGAAAGGTCGTCCCCGGGCGCGGCCTGTTGCCAGCCTTCGGCAATGGCCGCCGCCACTTCCCTGGCGCTGAGGCATTCCTTGAACGAATCCGGGGCAATGACCACTCGCATGTTACAGCGCCACCAGGGAAACCGCCCAGACCGCCACGATGGTGACAATCCCCATGAACAGGGTGGCAGCGGTATGGGAACGATACGCCGTGGCCACATCCATCTTGCTGAACTGGGAGACCACCCAGAAGTAGCTGTCGTTGGCGTGGGAAATCGTCATGGCACCGGCACCAATGGCCATCACCGCCAGCACCCGGCCAAACTCGGAGTCCAGGCCAAGCTGCCCCATCAGCGGCGCCACCAGGGCCGAGGTGGTGACCAGCGCCACGGTGGACGACCCTTGCGCGGACTTCAGTGCCGCCGCCACCAGGAACGGCATGATGACACTCAGGCCCAACGTGGACAGGGTATCCCCCAGGTAGTCCCCCAGCGGGGTCTCCGACAGCACGCTGCCGAAGGCGCCACCGGCACCGGTGATCAGGATGATCGGCGCGGACACTTCCAGGCCTTTCTGGGTGTGTCGGGCGAACTCCTCAAGCTTACCCTTGCCCTGCAACAGCAGGACGGCAAAGCCCAGGCCAACCATCAGGGCGTTCAGGGGCTTGCCCAGGAAGTTGAGGGTTTCATAGAGCGCCCCCGTGCCCAGCGGTTCGGTGGGATAGCTGGCCACGGAACCCAGGCAGATCAGTACGATGGGCACGAAGATCGGAGCGAACGCGGCCCAGGCGGATGGCAGTTCGCCGTAATGCTCTTTCGCTTCCTCAAAGGCCTCTTCCGCCAGCTCCAGTTCCCGGCTTTGCAGGGTACGGCAACGGGACGCCCAGAACAGGCCCGCACCCGCCGCGATCAGGGCGAACACAAAGCCAACGCCGATCACCAGGCCCAGGTTGTCCTCAAGGCCAAGGTTGCCCGCGGCGGCAATCGGGCCCGGGGTGGGCGGCACCAGGGTATGGGTGGCGAACAGGCCCGTGGACAGGGCCACGGTCATGGCAACCGGCGACACCGACAGGGTGCGGGCCATGGAGCGCTTCAGGCTGTTCAGGATGACAAAACCGGAGTCACAGAACACGGGAATGGACACGATGAAACCCACCAGCGACATGGTCAGCGTCGGGAACCGTGGCCCCAGCACCCGCACGATGCTCTCGGCCATGACGATGGCGGCACCGGTGCGCTCCAGGATCACGCCAATAATGGTGCCGAGCACAATGACCAGGCCGATATAGCCGAGGATACCGCCAAAGCCCGAACGGATCGTGCTTTCGATGGAATCAAGGGGAAGGCCGAAGGCGAAGGCCGCCATGAAGGAGGCCAGCAGCAGCGTAATGAAGGGGTTGAGTTTCAGCTTGCTGGTGGCAAATACAATGAAGGCAATCAGTGCCACAAGGATCAGGACCAGATGCATCTTTTCACTCCGTTAGTCGTTCTTGTCGGAATACGGGTACAAGACGCGACAGTCTAGAAGCTAACCGGCAACAGGTCTTTAGCGGTTTGCACAAAAAACACCCAGCGCTTACCGGGGCTTTTTGTCATTTTCTACAAAACTGGTCGGATGGGTTTCCAACGCGAGGTGCAGCAGCAACAGATCGGGCAGGGAAAACGGGGACAATCCGGTCAGGCTGTGGATCTTGCGCAGGCGATAGCGGACGGTATTGGGATGGATGTGGAGGCGATCGGCGCAGCGCTGCACCTCGCCATTGCACTCGATAAACCGTGACAGGGTCTTCAGGTAGCCCTCGCCCTGTCGCTCATCCCGGACGGCAGCGATCAGGGTCTGCAGATCCTGCTGCTGCCAGCCCGGGGACAGGCTGTGCCAGAGTGCCGCCATGCGCAGATCCGGGTAACACAGGTCCAGGGCCTGCGGCGCCTTGCGCAGCCCCACCTCCCGGGTGGCCTGGACCGACTGGTAACCAAGCTCAAAATCCGTGGTGAACGTCTGCCCCACCGCCAGGGCCACGTCGTCGCGGGTTGTCAGGTTGAGCAGACGGCGGATACGGTCCGAGTCAGGCCGGTCCGATTCCGCCTCCAGGAACACCAGCAGGCGTGAAGCAGACTGCCGGACCGCCAGTACCGGCTTGCCTTTCCGCTCCAGGAAGGACACCAGCGGGGCCAGCACCTCATCCACGGCCCGCTCGCCACGGGCCTCCACGATCACCCCCACCCGCAGGCTGTCCGCCCTGAGCCCCTGCTGTTCGAACCACACCGCCGGTACCGGCTTGCCACTGCAGGCCGCCAGCAGGGTTTCCTCGATGTGGCGTCGGCGATGCTGGCCGGCCTCAAGCAGGGCGACCTGTTCCAGCATCAGTTCGGCGGTTATCCGCACCAGGTCCGCGAAGCGGGACACCTCCTCCGGCGGGCCGGAGATACCCACCACCGCCGCCAGCCTGCCCTCCACCCTCACCGGCAGGTTGACCCCGGGCCGGGCGCCCGGGTAGTTGTCGCAATCCTGCTCGCCAATGATCAGGGGTTCACCACCCTCGGCCACCAGCCGAGCGGCTTCATGAAGGCTGCCCACCCGGTGGGGGTCACCGGACGCGATGATCAGGCCGTCCGGACTCATGACATTCACCGAGTGGCCGATGGCCCGCATGGTGCGGTCGACAATCCTCTGGGCACTACGTTGGTCAAGGACTAGCACGTTATGTCACTCCACCGGATCGGGGTATGGCCCCGATGCGTTGCTGCAATGGTTCCACCACCGAATCCAGGAAGTGCCGTACCCTCGGTGACAGCAGGCGGCTGTGGGGGAAGACAAACTGCACCGGCAGTTCCGACACGATGTAGTCGGCCAGTACCGGCACCAGCGTGCCATCTTCAATGTCTTTCTGCGCCTGGTAACCCAGCACCCGGCACAGGCCGAGGCCGTCCCGGGCGGCGGCCAGCCCTGCCTCGATCCTGTTGACACTGACTACGGGGTGGACGCGCTGTTCCCACGTCTCCCCATCGACCTGAAACCGCCACACCTCACCGGCCGGATCGAAGCAGACAGTCGGCCAGTCCGACAATTGCTCGGGGTGGGTGAGCTCCCCCAACTGTTCGACCAATGCCGGACTGGCACAGATCACGAGTGGCGTGCTGCCGACCACCCGCGCCACCAGGGAGGAATCAGCCAGGTGGCCGATACGCAGCGCCAGGTCAAAGCCCTCCTCGATCATATCCACAATATGATCGTCCAGGCTCAGTTCGGCACTCATGCCCGGGTTCTGCTTGAGCCACTGGTTCAGCAGCGGCGCCAGGTGCAGACGCCCGAAGGTGTCCGGGGCAGTGATCCTCAGTTTGCCCGCCGGGTTGGCGCGGCAGCTGTCGAGCCGGATCTCCATCGCCTCGATATCCGCCAGTATCTGCCGGCTGTGTCGCAGGTATTCATGGCCTTCGTCCGTCAACGCAATACGACGGGTGCTGCGGTTCAGCAGACGAACGCCAAGGTGCTTTTCCAATGTGGCGAGGGTCCGCACCACGGCGGCCGGGGACCGGTCCAGCCTGTCGGCGGCGGCAGACAGGCTGCCCTCGTCGACAATGGCGACAAAGGTGCCCATGGCCTTGAGTTTGTCCATCGTCAGATACCTTCCGCAGCCGCTCACCAGGGATTTGTGCAAAAACCTGAATAAACCTAGCAGGTCCACGGCATTTATTGAATCCGTCTGGAGGCGTTTACTTATGCCACCACGTCACCCACTCGGAGTCAGCCATGAAACAACCCCAGCCCATTCGCCAGTACGACCACGTCGGTATCCGGGTGAGCGATCGCCAGGAGGCGGTGGCCTTCTACGAGCAGCTCGGATTTGAGGAGGTGCGCCATTTCGGCCAGTACGAAGCCAACGAGATGGAAACGCCCGATGGCGTGCGCATCAACCTGATCTTCAATGCCACGCGATTGCCCCACGGCAGGAATGTGCTTCTGGATGAGCCGATCAAGCTGCCCGGTGTCACCCACCCGGCCTTTGTGGTGGATGATCTCTACGCCCTGAAAGACTGGCTTGACCGGGCCGGCATTCCCATCACCGAAGGCATTCACCGCCTTGGCCCACGGCGCATCACCCTGTTTATCCGCGACCCGGACAGGAACGTGCTGGAGTTCAACCAGCTACTGCCTGAACCAGCGACCGACAACGACACCCCCACATCCTGAGGAGGAACCGACCATGACACTGTACGACCTGGAGCTCTCCGGCAACTGCTACAAGATCCGCCTGTTCGCCGCGTTGGCGGGCATCAAGCTGGAACGGGAACCGGTGGACCTGCCCGGCGGCGCCCACAAGCGCTCACCGTTCATTGACCTCAACCCCTGGGGCCAGGTGCCGGTACTGACCGACGGGGACCTGGTGCTGCGGGATTCCCAGGCGATCCTGGTGTACCTGGCGCGCCAGCACGGAGGCCATCAGTGGTGGCCGGATGCCGCCGCCCACCAGGGCGAGATCATGCAGTGGCTGTCCACCGCCGCCAATGAAATCCACAACGGCCCGAACATCGCCCGGCTGGTGGACAAGTTTGGCTACCCACGGGACAAGGCCCGCGCACTGGAGGTCAGTGACCAGATTTTGCCCCTGATCGACCAGCACCTGAGCGAGCACGACTGGCTGGCCCTGGGCCGTCCGACCATTGCGGACTGCGCCATGTTCCCCTACATCGCTGTTGGCTGGGAAGGGGGCGTGTCCCTTGAACCCTATCCGGCGATCCGGGCCTGGATCGACCGTATCAAGGCCCTGCCGGGATATCTCGCCATGCCGGGCATCGATTAGCCGCTGGCGTGCCCTCTTGCTGACTGTAGCGCCGGGGCACGCCCATATCAGCCCTTCATATGCGCCCGGTAAGCCCCCTGCCGCTCCAGCATCCAGCCGGGATACTCCGCCGGCAGGCGGCTGACCTCGTCCAAGGCCGTCAGTTCGTCATCCGAGAAGCGGACCTGGGCCGCCCGGATATTGTCCTGCAGCTGGTCCGTCCGCTTGGCGCCGATAATCACACTGGTGACCGCGTTCTGGTGCAACAGCCAGGCCAGGGCGATCTGCGCCACGCTGACCGGCTGGCCGTCCACCTGCTTGCCGGCGGCGATCTCCCGCATGGTGGCGATCACCGCACTGCCCCGCTCCCGGTCAACCGGCGGGAAGTCGAACTTGGCGCGGCGGTTCTCTTCCGACACGTCCGGCCCCTCGTACTTGCCGGACAGGTAACCACCGGCCAGCGGGCTCCAGACCATCAGGCCGATGTTCTCGGATTCCAGCATGGGGATCACCTCCCGCTCCAGGTCCCGGCCCACCAGGGTGTAGTAAGCCTGTAATGAGAGGATCGGGCACAGGTGACGGGCCCGGGTAATGCCCACGGCTTTCATCACCTGCCAGGCGGCCCAGTTGGACAAGCCGACGTAGCGGACATGGCCGTGTTGAACCAGGGTGTTCAGTGCCTCCAGGGTTTCCTCGATGGGCGTGGCCGGATCGAAACCATGGATCTGGTACAGGTCGATGTAGTCGGTTTGCAGGCGCTGCAGGCTGGCCTTCAATTCGCTCATGATATGGCCCCGGGAGGCCCCGCGGGCGTTGGGACCCTGGCCCATGGGGCCCAGCACCTTGGTGGCCAGTACGACATCTTCGCGGCGAACGTCCAGGTTCTTCAGGGCCTGGCCCACAATGCGTTCGCTGGCGCCACCACTGTACACATTGGCGGTATCGATAAAGTTGATGCCCGCCTCCAGGGCGGTCTTCATCAGCTCGTCGGCCTGTTCCTGCTGCAACTGGCCGATCAGCCCCCACATATCGTCACCGCCACCAAAGGTCATGGTGCCCAGGCACAGTTCCGATACAAACAGCCCCGAGTGGCCAAGCGTACGCAGGCGCAGGGGGGCGTTCTGGTCGGATTGGGGTAGGTTGGGCGTTGTCGTCATGGTCGATCACCTCCTCGTTCGGGAAAGAACCTGCCGGAGCAGGACCGTGTATTCATACTAGGTGACCCATGGCCAATCCGGCTGGCGGAAACTCTCAGGGAATTGCACAATCCTCTCAACCTGCTGGAGGGCATGCTGACCTGTCGCAATGGAAGGCCTATGATTCGATCAGAACAGGAGACCGCCATGACCGCCCAGCCCAACGTCGTTTCGATACAACCGGACAACCCTGCCCTGAACCGTCTCCGTGATCTGGTTGAGCAGCAATGGCTGACCCATGGCCAGGAGAATGCCATCGACGGTCTTCGCCTGACCCGGGCCCTGGAGCCCAGCGGCACCATCCGGGCCCTGTACCAGACCTCGTTCTGCATTGTGCTGCAGGGGGCCAAGGTGACGGCGGTCGGGGAGTCCGCTTTTCATTATCGCCAGGGCGAGTGCCTGCTGGCGTCCGTGAATGTGCCGGTCAACTCCCGCATTGTGGAGGCCGCCCCCGACAGGCCGTATCTGGCCCTGAGCCTGGCGATTGATCCGGCCATGATTTCCGAGCTGCTGGTGACCCATCCAGAGATGGCGTACCGGGGCCCCAGACAGCCGGCCATGGTGACGGCCGGAATGCCGGATGAGCTGTACGATCCTGTCACCCGCCTGCTCCAGCTACTCGACCAGCCGGATGATCGTGAGGTGCTGGAGCCCCTGGTCCGTCGGGAGATCTGCTGGCGTGTCCTGCGCTCGCCGCTGGGGCCGGCCCTGCAGCAGATCGGCCTGAAGGACAGCGATACCGCCCGCATTGGCCGGGTAACGGCCTGGATGCAGGCGAACTACCAGCAACCCTTCCGGGTGGCCGAGCTGGCGGCGATGGCGAGCATGAGTCCGGCCTCTTTCCACCGGCATTTCAAGAGCATCACCCGGTTAACGCCGGTGCAGTTCCAGAAGCTGGTGCGCCTGCAGGAAGCGAGGCGACTGTTGTTAAGCGAGCAGGAGGTGGCGAGCGTTGGCTACCATGTGGGCTACGAAAGCCCCTCCCAGTTCAGCCGCGACTACCGCAAACTGTTCGGGGCGCCGCCGGGCCGGGACAAGGCGGTGATGCGGTCGAGTGTGGCGATTGAGAATGGTGTTTGAGGCGGACTATTCGCCCGCCGATGCAGGCTCATCGCTTTTACGCGTCCGCCGATACACCCACGCCAGTCCCAGCAACGCGAGCCCCAGCCCCATAAAGGCGGCGACCCGCCACAGCCCCTGCAGGCCGGACATGTCCACCAGGAAGATCTTGGCGATGACCACCCCGAGCAGGGCCATGCCGCCCTTATGGAGCCACTCGCTGTTGCGGCGGATCGACCAGAGGATGGCGGCGATGGCGTAGCCCATGCCCACGATGGAGTAGGTATACAGCTCGCCCTCGGACGCACCGTACCAGTAGGCGATGTCGCTGCCCTGCCACAGTTGCCGGATTTCCAGGGACGTGAACAGCAGGAACGCGGCGGCGGCCCCGCACTGGGCCCAGCGCTTCGGCACAAGGTCGGTGAAACGGGCATGGGCCAGGGCCAGCAGCACCGGCGCACCATAGGCCAGCAACAGCAGGTTGAAGACCGGTGTATCGCCAACAAGGTCCATCTGCCACCAGGGATTGTTCACCGTGATCACCGTCAGGTAACTCAGTCCCGCCAGCACCAATAGAATCCGTGCCAGCAGCCGATGGAACCAGGCCATGGAGACACTGGCCTGCGCCCGGATCACGTACACCACGCTCAGGCTGCCCCACAGGGCGGTATTGATGGCCGCCTCGGGGAGCCCATAGCTCTCGATAAAGATCTGACCGTCGTACAGCCAGTAACGCAGGACCGCGCCCAGGAACAACACCACGAAATGCAGGGTCGCACCCTCCAGCCACAACCGGATACGGCTGTCCCGGGACGTCAGCCACGTGGCGATGGCGCTGCTGAGGGCGACGCCGCCATAGGTCAGCAGCGTCCAGTGAACGCTGGCCTCATAGTTGTCCAGCCAGGGGTTGAAGGTCAGGCGCGCCACCACAACCGCCAGTATGGCTTTCAGCAACAGGTACAGCTCCGGGGCCTGGTAACGTCTGGCGAGCAGCACGAGGCTGACGAACTGCGCCGCCAGGGCCAGGGTCAGCGAGGCCTCCTGCAACCACATGACCACCGCCAGGGAGTAGCAGGCATGGGCCGCCAGCAACGCCCAGACCAGGCCGGCCCGATACCGCTCGTTCCGGTCCATAAACCAGGCCAGCCCACCGTACAGCCCTCCGGCCAGCAACGTGAAGATCGCCCAGGGGACCGACGACGTTCCGCCGCTGGTCAGCAGCCACCCGAGCACCAGCCATACCACGGGAGACAACAGCACCAGCGATGCCCAACGCCGGAGGTCCACCTGCTGCTGCCACCGCCAGACGGCCGGCAGGACGGTCGCCACGGCCACCATGCCCAGGTAGGCCAGGAAGGCGCCGTGATGAGCCGTGTCCAGGGGTGTCAGTATCTCAATTGAGTGGCCGCGTCCTGCGTATCCCAGCCAGCCGGCAACCGTGGCCAGCACCGCCGCCCAGGGCAGGAACCAGAGCACACCCCGGCTCATGGGTGCCAACACCGCAAGGGGGAGCAGTATCAGCCATCCGGCAAACATGGGATCGCCCAGGGGCTGCAACGTGATCGACACCGCCCAGGCGAGCAACAACAGGGCCGACGCGACGGCACTTTGATGAATCGGGACCCGGGGCGTTCCCGGTAGCATCGAGAACAGTACAAACAGCGCTGAAAGATACACGGGGACAGACAGATCGCTGGCGAACGAGACCATCACCAGCAGCCACCACAGCAGTGCGCCAGCCAGCGTGGCGTACCACAGCCAGAGACGGAACACGTAGCGCATCAGCATCAGGGAACTGAGGGTAATCACAACGCTGTAGCCCAGCAGGAAGGCGGCACTACCGCCCTCACCACCCACCAGAAGCGGCACCACATAGGCACCACTGAGCCCCATCACCGCCAGCAGCGGCCCGTGCACCAGGGCCAACGCCATGGTAATCAGCGAGACCACCGCCAGGGCGACCAGGGCGGTCGCCGGGCCGAGCAGATCGAAGACGTGAACGCCTGCCAGCAGCGCGGCATAGAGGGTCACGCTGCCGCCGCCGGCAAGCGCCGCGAATATCTGGTCGGATCCCATATGGCGACGGCGCAGGAACTCCGCGCCGGCGTGCAGGGCCAGGCCCACCAACAGCGCCAGCAGGAACTGCTGGACGGGGCCGATCAATCCCGAGGTGATGGAGTGGCTCACCATGAAGATGCCGGCCAGGCTGACACTGAGGGCCCCCAGCCAGACCATCCAGTTTTCTTTCAGGGCGGCCAGCAGGCGGTTTTCCATGGACGTCACTGGCACGGGTTCTGGCGCCGTTGGTGGGACGTCGCGGGAAGGGGCATCAGGTTCGGACGGGGTGACAGGCTGGGGCGTCGGATCAGGCTGTCGGCTCATCGGTTCCGATTCCTGAGCCGGTTCCAGATCCAGATCGAGGAAGGGCTCTTCTCCCGGGTCTTCCCCTGGAGGCGCCTCTTTCAGGCGGGCAAGCTCCTGGCGTAGCTGGGCCAATTCCTTATCAAGTTCCGCCACTCGCCTGGCCTGCCGACCATTGGCACGAAAGGCGAGAAAACCCAGCAATGAGCCCACGGGCACCAGTAACACGATGCCGGCAACTACAACGATAAGAAGAGCTTCCAATGCGTTAATCCTGATCCGCTACGTTATTTTTCTGTGGTCGTGACGGCCTCAAGTTAATGGAAAGCGACGGGGCCAGCAAGACGGACAGTCCAACCCCGTGACACGTATGGGATGTATGCAGTGAATAGACGCCCGGGAGGCCCTGGCTGATTGCGCTGGAACCCGGGGCTTCCGGCAGAAACCCCGGGAAGTATGGGTTACTCCCTGGCAGCCGCGGCCTTCTCAGCCGCATCAAAGTTCGCCTGGATCCGCTGCAGCAGGTAATCCCGGGCGGAGATGGGCGGGTACTTCTTCTCCGGGCCCTGGATGATCTCTTCCTTGTTGGCCTGGCAGAAGAAGGCCAGGCTGTAGCGGGGACCGTTGTAGTCGCCCGGTTTGGGCATGCGTACCCGGTGCAGGGTGGACTTGAGGCGGTCGTCGCTCCAGCGCATCAGCATATCGCCGATGTTGCAGGTGATACGGTCTTCCTTCGGGGTCACGCTGAACCACTCCCGGTCATCGCCCTTGCCTTCCGCGTCCTTGCCGGGGCTGACCTGCAGGCCACCCTGGCCTTCCTGCTGGAACACCATGGTCAGGCAGTCGAAGTCAGTGTGGGCGCCGGCTCGCCAGATGGATTCGTCGGGCTGGTGATCCTCCGGCAGCGGCAGGTAGTGCAGCAGCCGCAGGGTGCTCTGGTAGTCTTCCTGGCTGCGATCGTGAGCGCGGGTGAAGAAGTCCCGTTCAAAACCCAGGCGCTCGGCGAAGCAGGACAGCACCTTCATGCCCAGTTGCCAGGCCCGGTGCTCGAAGTCCAGCATCACCCGGTGGAACTCCGGCACCAGGGTCTGGTTCGGCCAGAGGTCGTCCATATGCGGCAGAGTGATCTGGAAGGACTCCTTGTCATCCGCGGTGCCGGTGGACGGGCGCACCTGGGACTTGAACTCCCAGCCGGCGTTCAGGCCCTTCTTCAGGGGGAACCGCTGCTTTTCGGCTTCTGGCAGGGCGAAGAATTTTTCCGACAGGCCAAAGGCCTGTTTGACCAGGGCCAGGTCCAGGCCGTGGTTGGAGAGCTGGAAGAACCCCACTTCCGTAGCGGCGTCCCAGAGCTGGTCGGTGATCTCCTCCCGCCGCAGGTCGAAGTCGGTCAGGTCGATCACGGGCACGTCCCGGTCGATCTCCTTTCCCATGCCACCAAAGGTGGTCTCCAGGTTCAGTTCCTTGAGGGTGTATTTCTCTGCAGTAGTGGTCATCGGTGCCTCCCGGGCAACTCGTCAGTAAACAGTGGACACCGGAGGCGAACAGGCAGGTAACGGCGGGAAGGCAGTGGGTCTGGAGCACTGTCGCCGCCAACCGTTCTGGCATCTCCGGTCGACGACTGAGCAATGACCCGACACCAACCGGATGGCTGGCGCCTGACTGCTTCTACTCAGACTGGGCAGGTAAGCCACCTGGCTATGCCCTGCAGAAGAGTAGGAAGCAGCATCCATGCCACCGACTCCCGAGGAAAACTCTTCTGACAATCAGCCACTTGGCCACAGTGCCGGTATGCATCCACCCTGTTCCGGAACCATGACGGTGCACAATCTGTCACAGATGCACCGTGAAGGTGCTACGTTGAGGCTTATCAGGCGAACAAATCGTTGATCTGACCAGTTGGTCAGATAATGGAAACGATCTTGCATTGCGCTATCTACCAGTGTCATTCCAGACACAGCCAGTGTCGTACCATACACAGAGAGTAGAAGCGGTCAGAGGCCTGCCGGAACGGTGAGGCTTCGGGACATTGCTCTTTCGTTCGCAGAGGAGCAACCAGTGAACTATCTGATCCAGAATGCCGTCGCGATACATTCCGAGGAGGTCCCCGGCGCCCGGGACATCCGTATCCGCGATGGTCGCATTACCGAGTTGGGCCGGGACCTGACGCCCACACCCGAGCACGCGGAAACCGTTATCGATGCTTCCGGCTGCGTCGTCTGGCCGGGGCTGGTGAACACCCATCACCACCTGGCCCAGTCCATCATGAAGGGGGTGCCCGCAGGGCTGAACCAGGGCCTCGGCGAATGGCTCAGCAGTGTGCCCTACCGGTTCTGGCCCAAGGTCACCCCGGAACTGATGTACCACGCCGCCCGCCTGGGCCTGTACGAGCTGATCCGTTCCGGCACCACCACCTGCGCCGACCACCATTACCTGTACCACGCCACTACCAGCCCGGAACTGGAAGAAGCCGTCTGGCAGGCGGCGGAGGATCTGGGCATCCGACTGGTGCTGTGTCGTGGCAGTGCCACGGAAACCGGCTCCCATGAGGGCATGATCGAGCACCGCATTGAGCCGGAAACCATTGAACAGGTGATCGACCGCCTGGATGCCACCCGTCGCAGGCACCATCAGGACGGCCCCAACGCCATGAAGAAGCTGGTGGTGGCCCCCACCAGCCTGATCCACTCCAGCACACCGGACGGCCTGAAAGCGCAGGCACAATGGGCCCGGCAGCATGGCCTGAAGATGCACTCGCACCTGCTGGAGGTGGCGTTCGATGAGATCCAGGCCCGGGAGAAGTACGGCCTGAGCGCCATCGACTACGCGGAATCCTGTGACTGGCTGGGGCCGGACGTCTGGTACGCCCATCTGGTGCACAGCGATCCGCACGCCATTGAGCGTCTTGCCGCCACCGGTACCGGCATTGCCCATTGCCCCACCTCCAACTGCCGGCTGGGTAGCGGTATCGCGCCCGTCATCGATATGCAGAAAGCCGGGGTGCCGGTCTCCCTGGCGGTGGACGGTTCCGCCTCCGCCGAGTCCGGCTCCATGCTGCAGGAACTCAACCTCACCTGGCTGATACACCGGGCGGTGCACGGCCCTGACGCCACGACGCTGGAACAGGTGCTGGACTGGGGCAGCCGGGGCGGTGCGGATCTTCTGGGCCTTGGCGATACCGGCACCCTCGCGGTGGGCAAGGCGGCGGACCTGGTGCTGTACGACATCGACCAGCCCCGATTTGCCGGCGTGCACTCGCCACTGATGGCACCGCTGATGTGTGGTGAGCCGGTGTTTGTGCGGGACAGCTTTGTGCAGGGACGGCAGATTGTGAAGGATGGCCGGATCGGCGACCTGGATGAGACCGAACTGACCCGCCAGGTGCAGGAGAGCGTTGCCAAACTACTGGCCGACGCCTGAGTACAGAAAAGCCGGCAGGTGATAGCACCCGCCGGCTTTTGGTTTGCCGCTCAAAACCGGAGAAGCTTACTCCGGCAGGTTGGCGGTCATGCCTTCCACGTACCAGTCCATGCTGGCCAGCTCTTCCCTGGTCATGGTCTCGCCTTCCGGTACGCGCAACTCACCGCTCTGGTCTTTCAGCGGCCCGGTGAAGGGATGAAATTCGCCACTGTCGATGGATGCGATTACGTCGTCCACTTTGGCACGCTGCTCGTCGGTCAGACGGTCGCTGATGCCGACAATCTGGATGACATCCTCGGAAATACCACCCCAGTAATCCTTCGACTCCCAGGTACCATCCATAACGGACTGAATCGTCTCGATGTAGTACGGTGCCCAGTCATTGACCACGGACAAGAGGTGGGCGTCGCCACCGAACTTGCGCATGTCGGAGGCCTGACCCACACCCCAGTTACCCCGCTTTTCGGCGGCCAGCAACGGCGCCGGGCTGTCGGTGTGCTGGACAATCACGTCGGCACCCTGGTCCATCAGCGCGTTGGCGGCGTCGGCTTCCTTGGCTGGATCGAACCAGGTGTTGGCCCAGACCACCTTGAGTTCGATGTCCGGGTTCACTTCCTTGGCGCCCAGGTAGACGGCGTTGATGTCACGGATGACTTCCGGAATCGGGAAGGACGCGATATAGCCCAGGGTATCGGTTTCGGTCACCAGGCCCGCCGCAGTACCGGTCACGTAACGACCCTCATAGGTGACGGACAGATAGGTACCCAGGTTCTCGGCCTGCTTGTAGCCGGTGGCGTGCAGGAAGGTCACGTCCGGGAACTGCTCCGCCACCCGCGCGGTGGGGTTCATGAAACCGAAGGAGGTGGTGAAGATCACGTCGTTACCCGCCTGGGCCAGACGACGGATGGTGCGTTCGGCATCGGCGCCCTCGCTGACATTCTCCACGTAGGTGGTGTCCACCCTGTCGCCGAAGTGTTCCTCAACGGCAAGACGCCCAAGGTCGTGCTGGTAGCTCCAGCCATGGTCACCAATGGGGCCCACATAGACAAAGCCCACTTTCATGGGGTCCTGTGCCATGGCGGGGGCAGACAGGGTAATAGCGGCAGCAAGCGCCAGGCTGCGTTTAAGGCTCATGGATACATCTCCTGAACGGTTTGATTGTCGTCGTTTTATTGGGTGAACGAATCACACCTTCATGGGCGAGCAAAAAACTGGCCAAGTGTTCAGGAATTCCATTGCCTTGATTTAAAATGACTTTATTTATGTTGCCGGTATCATGCCAGGAAAACAGCACCAAACTGGCGCACTATGGGAACCCCGTGCCACATGAGAAACCGGGTCAGCCCGGTTTCTCTGAAGGAGAAACTGAAAAAGGAACGCCAGCGGGGCGGCAAGTACACCACGACAGCATTAATGGCATGGCAAAAAAACACTCTCTTTCAGCACATCAGAAGATCCTTCTCCTACTGAGCACACTGATCCTTGGGGTTGGCGTATCCGGATTGCCGGAGCACGCAGCCGCCCTGTTCGACAAGCCGGCGGAGATTGCAGCCCCCACTCCCGCCAAGACGCCGGAAACGCCCGACGCATCGCCGCCAACCATCCCCCTGGTGGCAGTGCCAGAGCCCGATCCCGTCGAAACCTACCGTATACGGGAGGGCGATACCCTGAGCGGCATCTTTGATGACAGGGAAATACCGGCCAGTGACCTGCACAAGCTGCTGGTGGCCGATGCGGAATTCCTGTCGCTTGAAACCCTACACCCCGGCAAAACGTTGACGTTCGAGTTTGACGAAAACGAGGACCTGGAGAAGCTGACGCTGCACCAGGACCCCGCCCGCGAAGTAGTCTTTGAGCGTCAGCCAGACGGGGAGTTTGCCCACCGGCAGGTCGAAGCCGAGACCTACTGGTCCCATGAGGTACGGTTGGGAACCATTCAGCGGAGCTTCTATCACGCCGGCATGGAGGCGGGGCTGAGCGAACGACAGGTGGACGAACTTGGCCGGTTGCTGAAGAAGAGGATCGACTTCCGGCGGGACATCCGGAAGGGCGATCCGTTCTCGGTGCTCATCGCCAATGAAATGACCGGAGACCAGAGAACCGGACGTTACCGCATCGAGGCGGTCACGCTGTCAGCCGGAGGGCACGAGACCAATGCCTTCCTCTATACCGACGGCAACTACTACGATGACAGGGGCGAGAGCATCCTGCCGGCCTTCAGGCGCTGGCCCACGGCCAGGCATTACCGGGTGAGTTCCCCATTCGACCGTAACCGCCTGCACCCGATCACGGGACGGGTATCGCCCCACTACGGAGTCGACCTGGCCACCCCCGTCGGCACCTCGGTCCTCGGCACCGGTGACGGCGTGGTCACCCGCGTCGGCGACCATCCCTACGCCGGCAAGTACGTCGATATCCGCCACAATGGGTCGCTGTCCACGCGCTACCTGCACCTGAGCCGGGTACTGGTCAACAAGGGGCAGCGGATCAAGCGTGGCCAGGAGATCGCACGGTCCGGGAACACCGGTCGCTCCACGGGGCCGCACCTGCATTTCGAGTTCCGCATCGACGGTCGTCCGGTCGACCCGATGACCGCCGATATTCCCACGGCTGCCCAGGTGCCACCAGATGAGCTTGAAGGCTTTGAGGCGTTGGCTCACAAACGTCTTACCATGATGAATGTCTCCACCAATAGGGCAAGGGTTCATGCCCAGTCGACGGGGCCACAGAATGGTGGAGAGAGCTAGTACCGTGTCGGGCCTGGCTCCCAGGCCTCTCCCGCCAGGCTACTGCTCCCGCAGCACCAACACCCGACCATCCCGAACCGATGCCCGCACCGGCTGCTGCCCCACCAGAACCTCATAAGGCGACTGGCCCTGCAACACCACACACCTGGCAGGCAGGCCGCTTTCAATGCCGTATTCGGAAAGGTCCAGCGCCGCCGCGCCGTTGTCGGTGATCATCTCCAGGCAGCGATCGATGCGCTCCATTCCCAGCATGTGGCAGGCGTGCAGCCCCACATCCAGGGTCCGTAGCAGGTTGCCGTTGCCCAGCGGGTACCAGGGGTCGCGGATCGAGTCCTGCCCGAAGGCGACTTTCAGGCCCGCATCCAGCAGTTCCGGCACCCGGGTGATGCCCCGGCGTTTCGGGTAGGTGTCAAACCGGCCCTGCAGGTGCAGGCTTTCCGTGGGCATGGACAGGAATCTCAGCCCCGACTTTTTCAATAGCCGGAACAGCCGGCTGCAATAGGCGTCATCGTAGGAGCCCATGGCGCAGGTGTGACTGGCGGTGACGCGGGAGCCGTAATCCAGCCGTAGCGCTTCCGCCGCCAGCACCTCCAGGAACCGGGACTGGGGGTCGTCGATCTCATCGCAGTGTACATCCACCAGCCGGTCGTGTTTATGGGCCAGTTCCACCAGCCAGCGGACGGATTCCACACCATAGTCCCGGGTATGCTCGAAATGCGGGATGCCACCCACCACATCGGCACCCAACCGGACCGCCTCCTCCATCAACTCCCGACCGTTGCGGAAGGACCAGATGCCCTCCTGGGGGAAAGCAACGATTTGCAGATCCACCAGGTCCGTCATGCGCTCGCGCACCGTCAGCATGGCCTTGAGGGCGGTCAACTGTGGATCGGTGACATCCACGTGGGTGCGCACGTACTGGATGCCGTGGTCGGCGAAAAGCTTCAGGGTCTGCTCGGCGCGGTTGATCACGTCTTCCTCGGTGAGCATGGCCTTACGTTCGGCCCAGCACTCAATGCCCTCGAACAGGGTGCCGCTCTGGTTCCAGCGGGGTTCGCCCGCGGTCATGGCGGCGTCCAGGTGGATATGGGGTTCCACGAACGGCGCCACCACCAGGTTGCCCCGGGCATCCAGCGTCCGGCCAGGGGCGTCTACCGGGGCAGACTGGAGGGTGATATCACCAAAGACACCGTCGTCGATGGCAATCTGGTGCAGTCCGTCGCGGCCCTGCAGACGGGCATTCACGATGGTGTTCAGGGGTTCTTGCATAACCTCTCCGGTTCAGGATGGTGTGGCACTGTCCGGCCCTGTCAGCAAATGGGCCAGCAGTAAGGTTCGGAATTCGGCATGGGTCAGGCCGCCCGTCAGCCCATGCATGCGGTTGCGTATGGTATTGCGGTGGCAGCCCAGGGCCTGGGCCATGGCCTGCTGGTTACCGCCGTGGATGAGCCAGGCGTCCAGCAGATCGCCGGCTTCGGGCAGGCCTTGGCCGATGGATGGCAGATAGCGGTCCAGCAGCGGTTCCAGCTGGTCACCGCCGATCCGGTCGACAATGGCACCAGCCAGGGTATCGGCTGACGCCGGTTGCTCCCGGGCGACGATGGCCCGGCTGACCGCTTCGGTGACCCGGACCATGGGCAGCGAATAGGGCTGCTCGAACACAGGGATCGACAGCTCGTCCGCCAGCCGGCTCAGTATCGCCGGGAACTGACCGATATAGGCCTCCCCGGTCAGCACCACCAGGCCGGCGATGCCGCACTGTTTACCCTCGTAGAGACATTCCGCCAGGTTCTCGGGGCTGCGGTGGCGGCTGATACCGGTAACGAAGACAAGTTCGCCGCCGTCCACCCAGTCACGGAAAGACCGGTTCTCCGCCACGTAAGGCCAGCGAATGACGTTCTCCGCCCCGGCCTGCCCGCCCCGCAGCCGGATAGCCTCAAGACCGGGCAGTGTCGGGATGTCCCGGCAGCGGAGCATGGCTCAGGCGGCGCCGGATGTCTGGGCGCGGCGCTCGCGGACCGAGTCGGTCACCAGCAGCAGGATCCCGTAACTGCCCGCGGCGACCACCACGCCCACGATGGGGGCAATCCACGGCGAGGTGTAGGCCACCGCCGAGCCGATGGCGTAAGCCGCCAGGCCCGGCACGTTGAAGGCCGGCAGGGAGACCTGATCCAGTGCCGGGTACTCACGTTTGTAGCCCACGAAATAGCTGGCCATGATCACGCCACCAATGGGGGGAATAAAGGTGCCCAGCAACACCAGGAACGGAATCAGCCACTCGTACATGCCCAGCACCGCCAGCACGGTACCGATGGCCGCGCCGCCAACAGTCACCAGCTTGCGGCGGCGGGTGCGCAACAGGTTGCAGCCGGCCACGGCAAAGTTGTAGACGGTGTTGTCCTGGGTGGTCCACAGGTTCAGGAACAGCATCAGGATGCCCAGCGTGGCCAGGCCCTGGGCCACCATGATGTCGACGATGTCTGCCTGCTGGTACACCAGCGCACCGAAGGCACCGATCAGGGTCATCAGGCCATTGCCCAGGAAGAACGCCAACAGCGTGGCAATGACGGCGGTCTTGCCGGAGCGGGCAAACCGGGTCCAGTTGGTGGCCTGGGTGCCGCCGCTGACGAAGGTACCGAACACCAGGGTGATCGCAGCGGCCACGGTCATGTCCTCACTCGGACTGATGGACATCAGCCCGGCCAGGCCGCCCGCATCGGACCCGGCAATGGTCATGCTGACCGCCACCAAGATGATCATGGCAGGCACGGCAAAGCGGGAAAGTACTTCCAGACCACGGTAGCCGATAAAGGCGGTGACACAGAAACCGAACCCGAACACCACCATCAGCGGCTTGGTCCAGCCCTCCGGCAGGCCGGTCAGTTTCACCAGCAGGATCGCCATGGTCGCCGTACCCCAGGCGTACCAGCCAATCTGGGTAAACCCGAGGATCACATCCGACAGCTTGCTGCCGATTTCGCCAAAGGTGAACCGACTCATCAACGCCGTATTGAGACCGCTGCGGGCGGCGATGTAGCCAAGGATGGCCGCGTAGATGCCCAGCAGCAGGTTACCGGCGCCGAGTACCAGCAGCATGGTGGGAAAGTCGAACGCCACACCGACGCTGCCGCCGGCCCACATGGTGGCGGTAAAGAAGGTGAAGCCAAGCAGCACAAAGCCCATGGACCACAGGCTCTTGCGCTGGTCCAGGGGCACCGGGCTGAGGGGGTAATCCTGCTCCCGGGGTGAGGGTTGTGAGGTCATTGCCATCTCCTGTCATGAACGTGTACACAGCAGCGCGCAAGGTTTATGCCATAGCCCATCAGACTGGCTTGGCAGATCGCCAGCCGCAAGACAAAGCTGTGCACATTGCACAATCGGGAGCCATCAGGTTAGGTCATCAGGCACTTTTTGCATGATTCCGGGGCAGATTCAGGCGTCGGTTTCCAGTTTGGTGCACCTGCGAACCTGTCCACACACGGGCGTGTGGATATGATGGGATAGATGATCGCCGGGCTCCGGCAGGGCGGGCATGCAGATCAGGAATTCAGGGCAACGGGCTGATACCCGTGCGGGGCAGAAAGGCAAAGCCGCTGGTGGCCGGAACCACCAGCGGCGGATGCGGGATGGATCAGTAGGCCGCCGCTCGCAGTTTGCGGGCGGCTGACACCACGTTGGTCAGGGCCGGCACCACTTCCTCCCACTGGCGGGTCTTCAGGCCGCAGTCCGGGTTGATCCAGAGCCGGTCCCGGGGGATGCGCTCGGCGGCCCTGGTCATCAGGGTGATGATGTGATCCTCCGCCGGGATATTCGGTGAGTGGATATCATAGACCCCGGGACCGATCTCGTTGGGGTACTCGAACCGCTCGAACACATCCAGCAGCTCCATATCGGAACGGGATGTTTCGATGGTGATGACGTCAGCGTCCATGCGGGCGATGGATTCGATGATGTCATTGAATTCCGAGTAACACATATGGGTGTGGATCTGGGTTTCGTCCTTCACGCCGTTGGCGGCAATGCGGAAGGCACCCACCGCCCAGTCCAGGTAGTTTGCCCATTCCGAACGCCTCAGCGGCAGGCCCTCCCGCAGGGCCGCTTCGTCGATCTGGATGATGTTCACGCCGGCGGCTTCCAGGTCCAGCACCTCCTGGCGTATCGCCAGGGCCAGTTGCCGGCAGCTCTCGCTGCGGGGCTGGTCATCACGGACAAAGGACCAGTTGAGGATGGTCACCGGGCCAGTCAGCATGCCCTTCATGGGCTTGTCGGTGAGGGACTGGGCGTACCGGATCCACTCCACGGTCATGGCCTTCGGGCGGCTGATATCACCAAACAGGATCGGCGGTTTCACGCAGCGGGAGCCGTAGGACTGCACCCAGCCAAACCGGCTGAACACATACCCCTCAAGCTGTTCGCCGAAATACTCCACCATGTCGTTGCGCTCGGCCTCGCCGTGGACCAGCACGTCCAGGCCCAGGGCTTCCTGCTCACGCACCGCCCGTTCGATCTCCGCCTTCATGCGGGTCTCGTACTCAACGGCGTCAATCTCACCCTTCTTGAAAGCCAGGCGATCCCGGCGGATGTCCTGGGTCTGGGGGAAGGAGCCGATGGTGGTGGTCGGGTACAGGGGCAGCTTCAGATGTTCGGACTGTTTGCGGGCCCGTTCGGCGTAGGGGCTGCGGCGCTGCCCCAGTTCCGGCGTGATCCGGCTGACCGCGTCCTTCACCGCCGGGTTGTGGACCCGGGTGGAACGATTGCGACGGTCCATGGAGGCCTGGTTGTCCGCCAGCGCCCCGGCCACGGATTCGCGCCCCTGGTTGAGGGCCCGGCCCAGCACCACCAGTTCATCCAGCTTCTGGGTGGCGAAGGCCAGCCAGTCCCGGATCTCGCCGTCCATGCTGACTTCACTGTCCAGGTCCACCGGCACATGCAGCAGCGAGCAGGAGGGCGCGATCCACAGCCGGTCTCCCAGCTTTTCCGCAATCGGCTCCAGCCAGTCCAGGGTCCCGTTCAGGTCCGTCTTCCAGATATTGCGACCATTGATGGCGCCCACCGACAGCACCTTGTGGGTGGGCAGCCAGTCCACCACCCGGGTCACTTCCTCCCGGCCACGCACCGCATCCACGTGCAGCCCCGCCACCGGCAGGTTGCAGGCCTGGTGCAGGTTTTCCTTCAGGGCACCGAAATAGGTGGCCAGCAGAATTTTGGGGCGGTTGGCCTTGAGGCTGTGGTAGGCGCTATCCAGGGCCTGCTTCCAGTCGCTGTCCAGTTCCGTGACCAGCACCGGCTCGTCGATCTGTACCCACTCGGCGCCGGCATCCGCCAGCTTTTCCAGCAGTTGGCTGTACACCGGCAGCAGTCTGGGCAGCAGGTCCAGGCGATGGGAGTCGTCCTTCTCCTTGCTCAGCCACAGGTAGGTCACCGGGCCGATGATCACCGGCTTGGCATTGACGCCCTGCTCCCGGGCCTCTTCCAGTTGCCCCAGCAGGCGCTCCGGGTTCAGGGTGAAGTCGGTATCCGCCGTCACCTCCGGTACGATGTAGTGGTAGTTGGTGTCGAACCACTTGGTCATCTCGCCGGCATGCACGCCGCAGCCACAATCCTGGGCGGAGCGACCACGGGCCACGCGGAAATAGTTATCCAGTCCGGCGCCATCCAGCGCCGCCACCCGCTCGGGGATATGCCCGAGGGTAAAGCTCATGTCCAGCACCTGGTCATAGAGGGAGAAGTCCCCCACCGGCAGCAGGTCCAGGTTTTTCTGTAGGCGCCAGTTGGTGGCCCGCAGCCGGCTGGCCACATCCAGCAGGTCCTGGGCCGGGGCCTGGCCTTTCCAGTAGCCCTCAAGGGCGAATTTCAGTTCACGTTTCGCGCCGATGCGCGGAAATCCAAGGTTATGTATCAGTGCCATGCGTGTTCCTCCCAATGATTGGTGGCCAGCCTAACCAAAAACACCCATGACGAATAATGGTATGATTTCATCCATCAATGACATAAATTCATGGATTAACCAATGATTGAACGCATCCACCTGCGCATCCTCCGGGAGATCGAACGCCAGGGCTCCCTCACCGCCGCCGCGGACAGCCTGCACCTGACCCAGTCGGCCCTGAGTCACACCATCAAGAAGCTGGAACGCCAGGTGGGCACGCCCCTATGGACCCGGGACGGTCGCCGCCTGCAACTGACCCAGGCCGGCCACTACCTGTTGCGGGAGGCCCGGCGGGTGCTGCCGCAACTGGAACGGATGGATGAAGTACTGGAGCAGTATGCGTCCGGGGAAAAGGGCACCCTGCGCATCGGGATGGAGTGCCACCCCTGCTACCAGTGGCTGCTGAAGGTGGTGGAACCCTTCCTGGGCCGGTGGCCGGGGGTGGATGTGGACGTAAAGCAGGAATTCCAGTTCGGCGGGGTTGCGGCCCTATTCAATCACGATATCGATATGCTGGTCACCCCGGACCCGATCCGCAAGGCCGGCATCGGCTTCGAGGCGGTGTTTCCCTACGAGCAGGTACTGGTGGTGAGCCGGAACAATCCTCTGTCTCGGCTCAGCCATGTGGAACCGGCGCAGCTATCGGACCAGGTGCTGTACACCTACCCGGTGGACACCGAGCGGCTGGATATCTACCAGCAGTTCCTGCTGCCGGCCGAGTGCAGCCCGCGCCAGCACAAGACGGTGGAGGCCACGGAAATGATGCTGCAGATGGTGGCCGCCAACCGGGGCGTCGCCACCCTGCCCCAGTGGCTGGTGGCGGAATATGCCGAACAGCTGCCGATTGCCCCGGTCAGGCTTGGCCGGCGGGGTATCCACAAGCACATCCACCTGGGGACGCGGGACACGGAGGAACAGCCACTCTATACCAGGGCGTTCCATACCCTGGCCCTGGAGACCGGTCACCATTGACCAACAGAACAGGGACCATCAGAACGGGCCCCCGTAGATGGGTCAATTTTCCCAGGCCCTGACACATTACTGTCACACGAAGCTGCCACTATGAAACCTCACGAGATGCATTGTGCCATTGTGAATGGTTTTAGTGATTGTTGCCGGACTCCATTGGATGTCCGGCTTTTTTTTGCCCGCCACCGCTCGAATCCACCATCGTCCAGTTCATCGGATCGGACTGACGGTTACGATTGGTTACGCAGCCCAACCCTGCCAATATTTAATGTAGGAACGTTTGGGTATAGAATAATCAGGTTGCGAGTTGCCAGGGAGGCCCTCTCCCCGGCCCGTTACGCTGTGTCATCAATAACACGAAAGACTTCAGCCTCAAGGAAGAAGCCAATGACTATTCGCGGACACTGGAGCGTCCTGCTGACGCCCCTCATCCCCCTCGCCCTGGGTCTGTACCTGCTCAACCATTTCGGCGTCACCCCCGGCGAAACCATCGCCAAGATCCAGCATGTCATGAGCCGGCAGCCCCCCTTTGAGTGGACCATTGTCATCGATATCGCCGTGTGGCTGGTGATCGGCTTCGGCGCCGTGGTCATGGCCGGTCGCATCGCCTGGCTGCTGACCACCCGGGTGGATGTGGCGAAGAACGGCATCGAACACCGCACCGGGCTGCTCCACCGGTACACCTCGCGGATCCAGTTCAAGGACGCCGAATGCCTGTCACTGTACCAGTCCTGGCTGGGTTACCTGCTGGGTTACGGCACCGTCACCGTGCACGGACGAGGCAGTGCCACGGTGGCCCTGAAGAACGTGGCCACGGCCCGGGACCTGATGATGCACATCGACCAGCAGATGGCCCACGCCGACGCCGCCGCCAGGCCCACGGCACCGGCGGTTCCGGTATCCCGGAATACGGATGAGGCAAAGGACGACGACGTCGCCCTGGCCGGATAACCCCCGCACTCCCCCACACATCATGTTCCTGTACCCATCGTCCGATGGGTACAGGTGTGTAACCATTGCACGTCCTGAAGTGTTAGGATCTTTCTCCCATAACGAAAAATCGCCTGCCCCGATAAATCCGCCGTCCCTTCCAGACACACCTATCGGGCCAACAACAAGGAGAAGCACATGGATATCCAGAACCGTATCGTCGTCGTCACCGGTGCCGCCGGTGGCATTGGCAAGGCCCTCGCCATCCGCCTGGCCCAGGCCGGCGCCAAACTCGTGGTCTGCGCCGACCTGGACCAGCAGGGCGCCGAAGCCACCGCCGCCGAGATCAACGGCGTCGCCCGCCAGATCAATGTGGCTTCCGAAGACGAGATCCGCTCCCTGATCGAGGACGTGGAAAATGAACATGGGCCCATCGACCTGTTCTGCTCCAACGCCGGCATCATGGTCAAGGGCGGCCCGGAAGCTGCCAATGAAGACTGGCAGAAGATCTGGGACATCAATGTGATGGCCCACGTCTACGCTGCCCGCCACCTGGCGCCACGCATGAAGGAACGGGGCCACGGCTACTTCCTCAACACCGCCTCCGCCGCCGGACTGCTGTCCCAGGTGGGCTCCGCGCCCTATTCCGTCACCAAGCACGCCGCCGTGGCCCTGGCCGAGTGGCTGGCCTTCACCTACGCCGACGACGGCATCAAGGTCTCCGTACTCTGCCCCCAGGCGGTGCGCTCCGCCATGACCAAGGGACACGAAGAAGGCGTTGCCAGCATGGACGGTATGCTGGAGCCGGAGCCGGTAGCCGATGCCTGCCTGAAGGCTATCGAGGAGGAAACCTTCCTGGTGCTGCCCCATGAGAACGTACTGAAGTACTTCCGCAACAAGGCGGAGAACTATGACCGCTGGATCGGCGGCATGAAGAAGCTCAACCGCATCTACAAGTAAACCACCCGTGACCGCCCGGACTGCCCCTGCATTCCCGGCGGTCACCTGGTAATCCCAACGGAGGCAGCCAATGAGCACACAGTGGATCAACGTCACCAATGACGATGGCGACACCTTCGACGCCTACCTGGCCCTGCCACCCACCGGAGAAGGCCCCGGCCTGGTCCTGATACAGGAAATCTGGGGTGTGAACGCCCATATCCGCAGCCTGGCCGAGCAATATGCCCTGGACGGATTCGTGGTGCTGGCCCCGGACGTGTTCTGGCGACAGGAACGGCGGGTGGACCTGCCCTACGACAAGCCGGGCAGTGAAAAGGCGTTCTCGCTGGTCAAGGCAACGGATGCCGAACAGAACGGAGCCGACATGGCCGCCACCGTGGAATACCTGCGCAACCTGGAGCAGGTCACCGGCAAGGTGGGCGTGATGGGCTTCTGCTTCGGCGGCCAACTGGCCTACCGGGCTGCTGCCATTGGCAAACCGGACGCAGCCGTCAGTTACTATGGTGGCGGTACCCACAACCACCTGGACCTGGCTGGTAACATCCAGCAGCCAATCCTGTTTCACTTCGGGGGCGAGGACCCGATGATTCCCTCCGAGGCGGTAAACAGCATCCAGGAAGCGTTTGCGGATCATCCCCGGGCACACTTCCATGTCTATGAGGGGGCCGACCACGGCTTCAACTGCTGGGGACGGCCGTCCTACAGCCAGAAAGCGGCGGCACTGGCCCACGGCCGGACGCTGGAATTCCTGGCAGAGCACCTGTCACCGGACGCCTGACTTCCCCCCGGAGTACCGGATACGGTATTTCGGGTCGCCAAACTTGACAACCCAGTCAGGTTCCATCTTTACTTCCATGAAGCTTCCAGACGTGATTCAGGAATCCGTCCTGATCGCGTCTTGCTGTGTTCGAAAATCCGCCGTCACAGCTATCGGAAACATCCGGTATGGCCAATAATAAAAACACCCCACTGCCCGCCTGGCCAGGCAAGCAGCCGTCAGGCAAGCAATAGTGGGGCAGACAGGGTGACGATCCGTGAGTGAAAACCAGCCTGATTCATCCGTAATCCTTGAAACCCGGGGCCTGACCAAGGACTTCAAGGGATTCAAGGCCATTGAAGACATCAATGTGCAGGTGCAGACCGGGCACATCCACGCGTTGATCGGTCCCAACGGGGCCGGCAAGACCACGTTCTTCAACCTGCTGACCAAGTTCCTGACACCCACTTCCGGCAGGATTCTCTACGACGGTAACGACATTACGCGACACCGCCCGGCGGATATCGCCCAGCACGGCCTGATACGTTCGTTCCAGATCTCGGCGGTGTTTCCGCACCTGTCCGCCCGGGAGAACGTACGCATCGCCCTGCAACGGAAGCTGGGGGTGTCCTACCAGTTCTGGCGATCCATCCGGATACTCGACCAGCTCAACGAGGAAGCCCAGCACCTGCTGGAACAGGTGGGCCTAGGGGACTTCGGTGACACCCCGGCGGTGGAGCTGGCCTATGGTCGTAAACGGGCCCTGGAAATCGCCACCACCATCGCCCTGAAACCGCGCCTGATGCTGCTGGACGAACCCACCCAGGGCATGAGCGCCGAGGATGTCGGCACGGTCACCGACCTGATCCGCGAGGTGGTGAAAGACCGCACCATCGTCATGGTGGAACACAACCTCAATGTGGTCTCAACGCTTGCCGACCGCATTACCGTACTCAACCGGGGGCAGGTGCTGGCCGAGGGTGACTACGAGGCCGTGTCCACCAACCCTGCCGTGATGGAAGCCTACATGGGGACCACCGATGCCGCCTGAGAACGCCAGAGAGCTGCTGAAGATCGAGAACCTGCACGCCTGGTATGGCGAGTCCCACATCCTCCATGGCCTGGAACTGACCGTACACGAGGGTGAAGTCATCACCCTGCTGGGGCGCAACGGCTCCGGTCGCAGCACCACCCTGAAGGCCATCCTGGGGCTGGTGGGCAAGCGTACCGGATCCATCCGGGTCAACGGTACTGAACTGATCAACCTGCCCACCCACCAGATCGCCCGGGTCGGCAAACTGGGTTACTGCCCGGAAGAGCGGGGCATCTATGCCTCCCTCAACGTGGACGAGAACCTGGTGTTGCCACCAGTGATTGCAGAGGGCGGCCTGTCCGTCGACGAGATCTACCAGATGTTCCCGAACCTGAAGGAACGTCGCAAGAGCCAGGGCTCCAAGCTCTCCGGTGGCGAGCAGCAGATGCTGGCCATTGCCCGCATCCTGCGTACCGGGGCCACCTTACTGCTGCTGGACGAGATCACTGAAGGGCTGGCGCCGGTCATCCTCAAGTCCCTGGACGATGTGATCCGCAAGCTTCGGGCCCGGGGCTTTACCATCATCCTGGTGGAACAGAACTTCCGCTTCGCGGCACCGCTGGCGGACCGGCATTACGTGATTGAGCACGGGCGCGTGGTGGAACAGATCGCCGCCGACGAGCTTGACGCCAAACAGGACCAGTTGAACAGGCACCTGAGTGTCTGATCAAAGGTGAGGGACACGCCCCCACCCAATACAACAAGAAGGGGAAACAACATGCTCAAGAACTGGAAGACAGGACTCACCACCGTGGCCGCTGCCGCTGCGGTGTCACTTCCCATGACCGCCAGCGCGGAGCTGTCGGACGAGGTACTGAAGATCGGCGTCCTCAGCGACATGTCCGGTGTCTACAAGACCCTGGAGGGTCCCGGCGCCGTGGTTGCCGCGGAGATGGCCGTTGAGGATTTCGGCGGCTCCATCATGGGCACACCCATCGAGATTGTCTCGGCGGACCACCAGAACAAGGCGGATATCGCCGCCAGCACCGCCCGGGAGTGGATTGACGATGACCAGGTGGACATGCTGACGGCCCTGGACAACTCGTCCGTGGCCCTGGCGGTCCAGGGGCTGGCCGAGGAACGCAAGGTGATCACCATGAACACCGGCGCCGGCACCACCGCACTGACCGAGGAGCAGTGCACGCCCTATGGCATTCACTATGTCTACGACACCCACGCCCTGCCGGTGGGCACGGCAACCGCCATGGTGAAGAACGGCGGCGAGAAGTGGTTCTTCCTCACCGCTGACTACGCCTTCGGCCACTCCCTGCGGGACAACACCGGCGCCGTGGTGAAGGAGCTGGGCGGCGAAGTGGTCGGCAGCATCGAGCACCCGCTGTCCACCAATGACTTCTCCTCCTACCTGCTGCAGGCCCAGTCCTCGGGGGCGGAAGTCATCGGCCTGGCCAACGCCGGCCAGGATACGGTCAATGCCATCAAGCAGGCCAACCAGTTCCAGATTGTGCAGGGCGGACAGAAACTGGCTGGCATGCTGGTGTTCATCACCGATGTGCACAGTATGGGCCTGGATATCGCCCAGGGTCTGCAGTTCACCACCGCTTTCGTCTGGAACCAGGACGAGGAGGCCCTGGAGTGGTCCAACCGCTTCTATGAGCGCCACGGCGCCATGCCCACCATGGTGCAGGCGGGGGTCTATTCCGCCGTCAGCAACTACCTGAAAGCCGTTGATGAGGTGGGCACCGACGACAGCGATGCGGTACGGGCAAAACTGGGTGAAATGGAGCTGAACGACTTCTTCGTGAAAAACGGCAAGATCGCCCCCAACGGCTCCATGCTGCACGACATGTTCCTGGTGGAAGTGAAGTCCCCGGACGAGTCCGACAGTGAATGGGACCTGCTTGAGGTGGTCTCCCGGATTCCGGCGGAACAGGCCTACATCACCATGGAAGAGACCAAGTGCGGCCTGGTTAATAAATAACCGGCAGCGTCGTTCATCAATAACAACAAGAGGGGATAACCGACGTGTCGATGCAGGTCATCCTGGCCCAGGCACTGCTGGGGCTGAACGTAGGTGTGTTCTACGCCATGCTGAGTCTTGGCCTGGCGGTGATATTCGGCCTGCTGAATATCATCAACTTCGCCCATGGCGCCATGTACATGCTGGGGGCGTTCGTCGCACTGATCGGTTATTCCTACCTGGAACAATGGTTTGGTATCAGCCTGCAGATCGGCTTCTGGGGGTCGCTGATTGTGGCGCCCCTGGTGGTCGGCCTGCTGGGCATTCTCATCGAGCGCACCATGCTCAAGCGGCTGGCGGACCTGGACCATATCTACGGCCTGCTGCTGACCTTTGGTATCACCCTGATCCTGCAGGGACTGTTTGCCAACTATTTCAACGTCTCCGGCACCCCTTACCCGGGCCAGCCGGAAGTGCTTGGCGGCGTGCTCAACCTGGGGTTCATGTTCTTCCCCACCTACCGCATGTTCGCCATCGTCTTCTCCCTGGTGGTGTGCTTTGCCACCTGGTACGTCATCGAACACACACGACTGGGGTCACGATTACGGGCGGGCGTCGAGAACCCCCAACTCACCCAGGCCTTCGGCCTCAATGTCCCGCTGATGGTCACTCTCACCTTCGGCTTCGGCGCCGCCCTGGCGGGCCTGGCCGGTGTGCTGGCAGCACCCATCTACTCGGTCAGTCCGCTGATGGGGGCGGACCTGATCATCGTGGTGTTCGCGGTGGTGGTGATCGGCGGCATGGGTTCCATCATGGGGGCGATCCTGTCCGGGCTTGCCCTGGGGCTGGTGGAAGGCCTGACCAAGGTGTTCTACCCACCGGCGGCCAATACCGTGATTTTCTTCCTGATGGTGCTGGTGCTGCTGTTCCGCCCGGCCGGTCTGTTTGGCAAGGAGAAGTAACCTCATGATGAATAAAGTGCTGTTTGCCATCATGCTGGTACTGGGCCTGATTGCGCCGTTCCTGGCCTACCCCGTGTTTGTCATGGACCTGCTGTGCTTCGCCCTGTTCGCCTGTGCCTTCAACCTGTTGCTGGGTTACGCCGGGTTGCTGTCCTTTGGTCATGCCGCCTTCTTTGGCGGTGCCGCCTACATTGCCGGCCATGCCCTCAAGGTGTGGGGGTTCCCGCCGCTGCTGGGCATCCTCGCCGGTACCGGCTTTGCCTTCCTGATCGGGGCGGTGTTCGGCTTCCTGGCCATCCGCCGCCAGGGTATCTATTTCGCCATGGTCACCCTGGCCCTGGCCCAGATCATCTACTTCCTGTGCCTGCAACTGCCATTCACCGGTGGCGAGAACGGGCTCCAGGGCATTCCCCGGGGCAAGCTGTTCGGGCTGATCGACCTGGGCAACGAGATCAGCATGTACTACCTGGTGTTCGCCATCTTCCTGGTGGGTTTCGGCATTATCTACCGGACCATTCACTCGCCCTTCGGGGAGGTGCTGCAGGCCATCCGGGAAAACGAATCCCGGGCCCTGTCCCTGGGGTACGACGTGGACCGCTTCAAGCTGCTGGCGTTCGTGCTATCGGCCACCATGGCGGGACTGGCGGGGTCCACCAAGGCGCTGGTGTTCCAGTTTGCCTCCCTCACCGCCGCCCACTGGCAGACCTCCGGCGAGGTCATACTGATGACGCTGGTGGGCGGCCTGGGCACGGTGTTCGGCCCGGTCCTGGGGGCCATTACCGTGGCCACCCTCACCCATGAGCTGGGTTCCTTCGGCTCCTGGGTACAGGTGATCCTGGGCACTATCTTCGTGGTGGTGGTACTGGTCTTTCGCCGGGGCATTATCGGTGAGATCCATCATCGGCTGGAGCGGCGCAAGGCAGCCCGGGCGGCCGCCGACAACGAGTAACAGATCCCGACCTCAGTTCACCAGTCCTTTCAGGTAGGCCAGGTCGTCCTCGTTGATGGCAACCCCCAGCTGTTCTGCCTCCGCCCGCTGCCGGTAACGGCGATCCCCGGGCTGGCGCTGCTGGCCGGCATCCACCATGGCCTGCACCAGGGTCTCGGTGCGATCGGCAAAGTTGCTGCCAGCGCCCCGGGCCGGATCGATCACGATGATCAGCTCCCCGGTCCAGGGCGTCTTTGCCCCCGGGTGGCCCGACCAGTCGAACTCGAAGGAAAAGTTGCCGCCGGTCAGGGCCGCCGCCAGTAATTCCACCATCATGGACAGGGCCGAACCCTTGTAGCCGCCGAAAGGCAGCAGGGCGCCACCGTCCAGGATCCGTTGCGGATCACGGGTGGGCTGCCCGTCGGCGTCCACCCCATAGCCTTCCGGCAGGGTTTTCCCCTCCTTCGCGGCAATCTGCACATCACCATGGGCAATGGCACTGGTGGCCAGGTCGAACACCAGTGGGTCATGGCCACTGCGGGGTGCCGCAAAACTGATGGGGTTGGTGCCGAACAACGGCTTGCGCCCACCCGCCGGCACCACGCAGGCCATGCTGTTGACCAACGCCAGGGCCACCAGCCCCTCCCGGGCAAAGGGCTCCACGTCCGGCCAGAGCGCGGCGAAATGATGAGAGTTGCGGATGGCCATCAGGGCAATGCCGTTTTCCCGCACTTTCTCCATCAGCAACCCTCGACCGGCTTCCAGTGCCGGCTGGGCAAAGCCGTTACCGGCGTCCACCGCCACAAAACCCGGGGCGCAATCCTCCACCCTCGGTTCGGCTCTGCCGTCCACCCAGCCACTGGCCAACGTGGACAGGTAGCCGGGAATGCGGAACACACCGTGACTGTCGGAGCCATCCCGCTGGGCGCTGGCACAATTGCGTGCCAACACCCTGGCCGTCGCGGCGGATGTTCCGTGTTTGAGGAATACCCGCTCAAGCAGCGAGACCAGTTCCTCAAAGGCGATTCTGGTTTCCGACATACCATTCTCCCATCAGGGTTTCCGACACCAGGGATGCTATAACCGCGTCCCGTCCTCGTATTCCCGAACCAGTTCCGCCAGGAAATGCATACCCGCCGAGCTCAGGAAGTAGCGATCAGCCCCGGACCTGAACACCAGGTTGCGTTTGTCCAGGTAGTCCATGGCTTCGGGCAGGCCCTTCTCGAAACGGGCTGCCCGCAGGATATCCCGGTACTCCTCGTCGGCATCCATAGTGCTCAGGTCGTCGTCTTTCAGGCCGGCGTCGGGCCGACCCAGATAGTCCAGGTCACGACCACTGCGGGCGAAGTAACGACCGATCAGCAGCAGGACCACCTGCACCCGGAAGGCATTCTCGTCATGTTCCTCATTGTCATCATCGCTGCTCTCCCGCAGGTAGAAGAAGGCACCGGTCTCGTTAAATACCAGTTCGCTGCCCAGGTGCTCGTAAAGGGTCCGGAAGTGGGACAGGTGGTTGTAGATCAGGTTGTACAGGGGGTTGGCCACCAGCTCGGAACGGTTGGCGTCCCAGATTTCCCGCACGATCACCCGACCGGCCTGGAACTCCCGGTACACGGCGGCGCTGCGGGCCGGCAGTATGTCGTCGAAGCTGTTGCTGGCTTCCCGCTGGGGGCTTTCAGTTGGTTCCATTGTCGGTCTCGCTCGCTGGTTCCAGGCGTCGTTTGCGGTAGATGAAGTGGTCATCCGGGGTGGCGGAATCCTGCGCCGGGGCGAGGGCACGGAAGCGGTTGGTGGTGACCACCCGAAAGCCCGCCGGCGGCGTGTTGACCAGTCGGTTCAGGGCGGCCAGCAGGTCGGGAAAGCGGTAGCCTTCAATAAAGCCGTCCAGGCGGCCGTGCAGCTCCCGCACCAGGTCGTTGGTGGGGCGCAGCTGCAGGGTTTCCAGCCATTGATAGAGCTGGTGGATTCGCTGGACGTCTACCCGTGTATCACGGCCGCTGCCCGCCACTTCCTGAAGCACCGGCACATCCGCCTTGCGCCTCAGGTCCGCCAGCCTCAGTTCCAGTTCGCTGAACAGCAGCTGGTAGTAGCTCGTCGAGGCGCCAAAGGCGTAATGCTTGGGCCGCGCCTGGGCCCGCAATCCCATAAGGAAGCCGGTGCTACGGGCAAAGTCGCCGCCCTCCAGCCACTTGCGACGCAGACTGAGGGTTTCGGTTTCACCCTTCAGCTCCCGCAGCTGGCCGAAGAAGTGCTCCATGGCGTTGTACTGCACCATGCCCCGGCGGGTCTTGCGCAGAAAGTGCTCCACCTCCTGCGCCACCGCCTGGATCGGCTTGTACAGGGCATTGAGGCTCAGGGAAGATCGGAACATCTGGTCCGCCAGGCTCATTTGCCCGTTCACTTCCAGTTGCTTCACCATGGCCTCAAGTGTCTCAAACAGGTTGGTGCCGTCCGGCAGCCGGGTGTCCGGGTTGAGGAACACCAGGGTGGGCTTGATGTGCCGGTCGTAGAGGGTAACGATCTGCTCGAACAAATCCCGGCGGAAAGCTACGTACTTTTCCGGCACCCGGCTGGCATCGCCGGACATGTCCGCCAGCTGGGTGCTGATGGTCTGCATGCGAAGCACGTTCTGGCGCAGCAGGCCGATCAGCTGGCTGACCCGCTCGTTCAGGTCGTCCCGGAGCTCGGTGAAATCCGGATCTGCCTCGCTGAAGCTGGCGTTTTCGAACCGGTCCCGCACGTCCCGCAGGGTCACCAGATGGCCCCGCAGGCGGGCATCGGTCAGTTCCTGGTAGAGCGAGGCGTTGCAGGCCCGCATCAGATTGATCAGGGCATCCTGCAGTACCAGTCGCCGCTCCCCTTCCGCCTTGATGATGTCGATCACCAGGCCGGTGCGGAACAGGTTGTCGGTGTTCAGGGCCAGTCGGATTCGGTCCTGGTCGGCCCGGCCAAGGGTTCGGGAATAGGCCATTACCTCGTTGATCAGATCACTCTCGCGGATGTAACGGGCCTCGTTACGATCCATGCGCTCGATCAGGCGGAACAGGATTTTCGGGTGTTCGAACAGCAGCCGGGTGGTATCCAGGGTGCTGAAACGCTTACTCATCCGACCACTCCAGCAGGGTATTCTGGGTCTGGTCCGCCCAGTGACTCAGGGGCTCGCCCCCCGTGAAGCCTTCCGCCCCGCCCCAGAACACCAGGGTGCGCTGTGGGCTGTAAGGCCTGGCAGTACGCATCTGCCCCACTTCCAGGTGCCGCCCCACCAGGTAGATCACCTCCGCACTGGCGCTGTGGGTGGCGGCGGAGAACAGGTTGAAGCCCTGCTCCCGCAGCCGGTCCAGCAGCGAGGGCACCTGACTGATATCGACACTGGCCAGCTCGTCCAGCACCATCGGAAACGACAGCTGCACGCCCGGATAGAGCACCCGCCGCAGCAGGCGATACACCAGTTCCAGGTTGATCAGGGCGGTGGTGGAGGTGGACTGGCCCTTCCTGTCCAGGGTGCTGGCGTTCTCCTTGCGGGTGCGATAGGAAATGCCAGTGATCACCCGGTCCATGGTCAGCCGCTGGCTGCCGCCCTGGTCACCGAAGAACTCCGCCACGAACACCCGCAGGCGATCGTAGAAGGCATCGGACTGCAGCTGGTTGCCATACGGGTCAATGTTGTTGGCTTCCTCCACCAGGTTTCGGAAGCGGGGGTCGGTGTGGATGTCCACCCGGATTTCCACCAGGTCGTTGATGCGCACGCCGTCCAGCTCCCGATTCAGTTGGGCTTCAAAACGGCTGATATGTTCGTGGTTGCTCTTGAGGGCCTGGCGGTAGCTGGCCACGGTTTCGTTGTGGATGGCGATCTGCTCTTCCAGCACCGTCCAGCGTTCAGTCATGGCCGCGAACATGTCGGACAGGGCCTTGACGATGTCGCGGATAACCGCCGACGACGGGCTGTCCTTCTGCAGTTCGCCGTCGGCATCGTCGTAGACATCCTGGTAGACGAACTGCCGCAGGTGATCGAGGATGCCCAGCCGCAGTTTTTCCAGGTCGTCCAGCCGGGCCTGCAGGTCATCAAAGGCCGCTACAGAGATCCGCTCAGGCGGTAGCGGCGCCTCCGCGGTGGCGCTTTTAAGGTGCTGGAAGCGGTGCTCCACCGTGGCCACACTGCGGTTCACGGTGATCAGTTCGTTCTCCCGTTCCTCGATACGGTCCTTTTCGGCCCTGGCCTTGTTGACCTTCTGCTGCACAGCCTCGAACTTTTCCTGCTCCAGGCGCGCCTGTTCGTCCACTTTCGCCAGGGCTTCCTCTCCCGCCTCCTTGTCCCGAGTCGCGTCACGGATGCTGGTGGCCGCTGACGGGTAGCGTTCCCAGGTCTCCAGGTCCTTCTCCAGAGCCTTGATCTCTTTTTCCGTGGCGGCAATCACCTGTGGCCGGTTTTCCGCCTGATTGCCAGTATCGCTCAGCTCAGTCTGTTCCCGCTCCAGGGCGTTGCGCTCCCCCTGCAGTCGACGGCCCTCGGCGGCAAAGTCCTGTTGCCGCGCGGGTTGGGACGGGTATTCCACATCAAACCAGTCATGGCCCCGGTCGGTGGTTTCAAACAGACGGGAGAAGGCTTCGATGGTGGCCTTGGTGTCGCTGTCCAGGGTCTCCCCCGGGCTGGCCATCACCAGGCGGGGGTCGACGGCTCGCAGGGGCGCGACCACGGTGTCATCCAGCTGGTTCTGCAACTGCCACTGCTGCTTGCTTTCTCGCTCGCCCAGCTGCGTCAGCTTGCGGTCGATGATGTCCAACTCGCTGCGTATCTGCTGGAGACGGACCTCGGCCTGTGCGGCACTTTTCAGAGCCTTCAGGTGACCGCGCTTGCGCTCGAGGTCTTCCTTGAGGACCTCGCCGATCTCCTGCAGGGTCATATCGCCGTATTGAGAGACCAGCAACTCCCCTTCCCGCTGGTTCTGCTCGGCGCGCTTGAGGGTCCGGTCCGCGGATTTCAGCTCGCCCTTCAGGCTGTTGGCCTCCTGCTCCATCCGTTTCAGCGACTGGACCACATGCTTGAGGGTGTCGTTCTGCTCATGCCAGGCAGTGGCGGCCTTTGCCCGCTGCTGACCGATGTCCCTGAGGGCATCCTGCAACCCGTCCCGGAAGGCGGCGAAATCCTGCTGGCTGCGCAGCAGGCTCTGGTAGTGCTCGTAATCCCGGCTCAGGCGCTCGAAGCGGGGGCGCTCCTTCTCGATCCGGTTGAGCTGCACCTGTTGCTGCTTGAGTTCATCGTGACGGCTGAGGAACTGGTCGATATTGAAATCGAAGGCGTCGTCGGCGAACTTCTTGTCCGCCTCGATGATGCTGGCGACGGCATTGGCCATGGCCTGGTCATCGGCCTTCATTTCGAACAGCAGCAGGATCAGCGTGCGCAGGGACTGCACCCGGCGCTCGTCGGACTCGCCGAGGGGAAGCACGGAATAGCGCACGGTGTCGGCGTTCATTAGCTCGCTGTTGTAGAGCATCGACTTGAGCTTGCCAGGGTCACTGGTGAACACGGTATCCCGGGACAGCTTCTTGAGGGCGTCGGACAGGCGGCTGAAGGACAGCTCCGGCACCGCCTCACCGATACCCTCCGGGTCGTCGCCGTTCCAGAACAGCGGCCGCAGCTGGTCGTAGGAGGCGGGCACGAACACCCGGCCGTAACTGAGCTGGCTGCTCTGATCCCGGTAGAGGATCTGGCAGTGGACGCCGGCCGGGTTTTCCGCCTCCATGATCAGGAAGCTGAACTGACTGGGGAAATAATGCTGATAGCTTTCCTCATTGGTATAGAAGCTGCCGGCACTGGCGTTGCGGAAGGCGAACTTCTTGCGGCTGTTACGGAAGTTGTTCTCCGGCAGCAGGAACAGGCGCAGGGAATTCAACAGGCTGGACTTGCCCAGGTTGCCCGGCCCCAGGATCAGGGCATGGTTGTCCACCGGGATCTCGACGTAACAGAAGCCGGCGGAATCCACCAACACCAGGCGCCGGATACCGAAGGTGAAGGCGTTACTGCTCGCCAGAGTATCTGTCATCCAGAATGGTCTCCTGCTCCATGAACTTGCCGGTTACGCGAAAGGCCTCGGCGAGGCCGTCAAACCCCAGATCTTCCGCCAGGGTGATGGCCCTTGTAAACCGATGGGTACTGTCTGGCGTCTTTTTGCAGGCGGGATACCACGCGGACCAGTCCGGAGGTTGCACAAACCGGGCTTTATCACCCAGGGTCCGCCGTAGCGTGTTGAACATCTCCAGGCCACCGGCGTCGTAGTCGAAGGCGCAGTAGACGGCCTGGTACTGGTCGAGCCATTGGCGGCAGGCCGGGCGGGTGATACGGTTGCCGCCCCCGAGCACCACATCGCAGTCCGGCAGTGCCAGACCGGCTCCCAGGCACTGGGCCGCGAAAGCCAACATTTGCCGGTAATGAAAGAAGTTCTCTTCATTCTCCACCACCAGTACCTGCGCCGCTGGCCGAAAACCCGCATTGGTGCCATTATCCGAGCAAATCACTACCTCGGGGCGGTCGTCCACGGGTGGCTCATGGAACACCAACAGGAACGCATGCCCGGTGCCGTGGCGATGCGAGTCTCCCTGTCTCGCCGCGTGGGCCCGGTTCTGGGGAGTTTCAACCCTCGCTATAAGTTCGGCGAACAACTCCCTGTCGAGTACGTTCACCCGCCAACGGTTGGGGGCCACCTTCTCCGTCGCGAACAGCTTGCGGTGGTTGCGGGCCATATCGGCGGGCAGGACCTTGAGGAAAGCCTCGTAGTTCAGCGGTTGTCCCTGCACGATCTTGTTGAGGTAAGCTTTCATATCATTCCTGGTGTCCCGTCGCGTGCCCACAGTGTACAAAAGGGCCGGATACCTGACAGCAGAAACCTGCAGGAGACATCATGCGCAAGAATATCCTGATTACCGGCGCCAGTACCGGCCTGGGCGAGGGCATGGCCCGAAGCTGGGCGGCAAAGGGCTGTAACCTGGCCCTGTGCGCCCGCCGTACCGAAAAGCTGGTGCAGTTACAGAGTGAACTGCTGGCCAGCCATCCCGGCATCCAGGTGGTGGTGCGCCCACTGGACGTGTGCGACTACGACCGGGTGTTCCAGGTGTTCCGGGAGTTCCATGAGGAGCTGGGCACCCTGGACCGGGTGGTGGTGAATGCCGGCATGGGCAGCCAGTCGGCCGTTGGTCATGGTGACTTTGCCTCCAACCGGCAGACGGCGGAGACCAATTTCGTGGCCGCCATCGCCCAGTGCGAGGCTGCCATGGAAATCTTCCGGGTGCAGAACGCCGGGCACCTGGTACTGATGTCGTCGGTGAGCGGCGTCCGCGGTTTCCGGGGACCTTTCAACGTCTATGCGGCTACCAAGGCGGCGGTCGCGGCCCTGGCGGAAGGCCTGCAACTGGATACCCGGGACACGCCCATCCGGGTGACCAGCATACTGCCGGGCTATATCCTCACGGATATCAACCGGAGCGTGACCAACGCCCCCTTTCGAGTGGATCTGGAGACGGGGGTAAAAGCCCTGGTAAAGGCCATCGACAGCGAGAAACGCCGGGCCTATGTGCCCTGGTGGCCCTGGACACCGCTGAGTTATGTGCTCAAGGCGATGCCCTTTGGCCTGTTTTCCCGGGCCATGTAGTTCGGTTCACGAACAGGGAGCAACCCGGGCGTGTCCGTTACAGGGCGTCGACGATCTCCTGCACCTGCAGGCGAACGCTCTGCAGGCCGCCACCGGAGAGGTACCACAGGCGCGGGGACAGCACCGTCACCCTGATGTTCGCCGCCCCGGCAGCCGCCAGGTCGCTGCGAAGCTGGCCCACATCCAGTGCCCCGGCGCCAATGGCGGCACTGCGGTCCACCACGAACAGGTGCTCCGGGGCCATGTCAGCCAGTATCTCCGGTGTTACCGGGGTGAACACCCGGGTTCCACGGGTAACCGACTCGACACCATCCGGCACCGGCGGCTGTTCCAGGTCCAGCAACTGGAACACAACCGCCTCGTCCCGCAGTGAGAAGTTGCCATCGTTATGGGTGACCACCGCCACCTGCGGACTGCCGTCAATGCCGCTCCGTTGCTGGTCGACGAATGCCCAGAGTTCCTGCAGGCTTTCATTCGCGTCGTTGTAACGACCGTACAGGGTACCCAGACCCAGTACACGAACGTCGACCGCTTCACGGTAGTCGTCGCCCAGCAGGGATACATCCTGTACCGGTACGATCTCTTCCAGGGCCTCAAGGCTGTCGCCCTGACGACCGGTAACCAGCACCAGGTCCGGTGCCACGTCGGCTACTACATCCAGATCCGGGGTCTTCAGGTTGCCGGCATCGGGGCGGCCATCCGCGAGATCACCCAGGTAGTCCGGCAGTCCGGTCTTCGGCACCGCCAGGATCTTCTCCTCAAGACCCAGCTCCACCAGGGTATCGGTGGCACCGTGGTCAAAGCTGATCACCGTAGGGCCCGCAACCTCCTTTGACAGGGTGCTGCAACCCGAGAGGATTACCGTGCCCGCCAGGGCCAGTAAACAGGTTCGTATCGTGTTCATGGGGTTCTCCCGCTTCAGAAGTCGACCGTCAGGCCAAGGTTAACGCGACGGCCATCCAGTACGACGCCGTAGGTATCGTTGGTCACCTCTTTATCAGCCACATTGTAGAGGCCCGCCTTCACCCGCGCGCTATCGTTCAGCGCGTACACCATGCCGACATCCACAAAGGTATAGTCCGGCGTGCCATCTTCCATGCTGGTGCGGCTCAGGTAGTCGGTGGTTTCGCCCCGGTAGTTGGCGTCAAGCCACAGGTTCAGCCGGTTGGTGCTCTGCCAGTCCAGGCCGGCGTTGGCCATGTGTTTGGGAATCTTGTTGAGGGGCTCGCCCTCGAACTCGCCGGATTTCTGCTCGGAATCCGTATAGGTGTAACTGGAACTGAAGGTCAGTGCCGGCGTGATGCCATAGTCCAGGGACAGCTCCACACCCTGCATGGTGGCCTTGTCGATGTTGTCCCGGGTGCTCAGGAACAGGTAGTTGTTGCCCTGGTAGGCACACTGCCAGGTGGACGGATCGTTGCGGTCGCCGCCCGGATCGCAGAACCGGTCTTCGGCGATCTTGTCGTCAAATTCGGTGTAGAACACCATGGCACTGGCATCCAGGTCCGTGGCCAGGCTGTTGAACACGAAACCGGCTTCATAGCTGGTACTGGTTTCCGGCTCCAGGTCCTCGTTACCGATGATCAACGCCCGGGCGTGTGGAGCGGGAGACCCGCCACCGCCAGTGCCACGACCAAAACCTTCGGTGGCTTCCGGCAGACTGGGCTGCTTGTAACCGGTGGATACACCACCTTTCAGGGTCCACTCCGGCGTGACGTGGTAGTTGGCGTAGACACGGGGCGTCCAGTGGCCACCGAACAGCTCGTCGTCGTTATAGCGGATGCCGGTGGTGACGTTCAGGTCATCCAGCACAGACCACTCAACCTCGGCGAACAGGGCGCCGATCCAGCGGTCTACACTACGAGTGGCGATGGGAATATCGGTATCCAGCAGGCCATTGGTTTCATCGGTCAGGTCTTCGTATCGGTACTGGCCGCCGAAGGTCACGATATGCCGACCCAGCAGGGTGGTGCCCTGGGTATTGAAGGTGGTGATCTCCTCCCGCTTCTCCAGGTCCTGCTCACGCTCGGACACGTCGTGCTGCAGGTAGGTGTCCAGGGTCAGGTTGTCATAGGTGCCCTTGTGGCCGATCAGGTAGACATCCTTGTGGTAGGTGTAGGTGCTGGTATCGCTGTCTTCCGGGACACTGACGCCCGGATTATGGGTGTATTCCAGTTCCGCGGTGTTGTAACCCACCTCGATTTCATTCCGGTCGTCCGGCGTAAAGATCAGTTTGGCCCCACCCTGGCGGCGGTCGCTTTCCGGGGTGCTTTCGGCGTTGTCGTCACCACCGATGTAATGGCTCTCGTCGGTCCCCTGCCAGGAACCATCAAACTGCAGCCCCAGCAGGCCCGGCACGATGGCGCCGCTGGCGTAGGCACTGACCAGTTGCGAGTCTTCGTTCAGGTCACTGAGGGACTTGGTGTATTCGGTGGCGACCGAGCCGTGCCATTCCTCGGTGTTCTTCTTGGTAATGATGTTGACCACACCGCCCATGGCTTCGGAACCGTACAGGGACGACATGGGCCCACGAATCACCTCGATCCGCTCAATGGCCGAAATCGGCGGCAGGGCAATCTGCTTGCCACCATCGCTGCCGTTGGTGTTGATGTTCCGGCCCGCCGACACCGGGCGGCCATCCACCAGGTACAGGGTGTAGCCCTCGGTCATGCCGCGAATGGTGATGTCCCTGGCATTGCCACCACCGTTGACGTAGACGCCGGGAATGTTGCTTACGGCATCGGTAATGTCGGTGTAGGAATGCTTTTCCAGTTCCTCCGCCGGAATCACGGAAATGCTGGCCGGCGCATCCGAGATGTTCTGCTCGAAGCCGGAGGCCGTGACAACGATCTCGTCGAGCTCGGTGGATTCGGTCTGGGCCATGGCGGCTCCGGCGTTGGCCAGGGCCACCGCGGATGCCAGCAACGTCATACGGCGATGCATGGAAAACTCCTTGTGTCTGAATGGTTCACTGTTTTATTGCAGACCCGCATATGAATGCGAATCACTATCATTTGCAGCGAACATTAACACAAGGCCATCATCAACTGCGCGGTATGATGCGTTCCGTTTCATGGAACGATGGCGTCGGACACCCCTGATAGCGTCTGCCGCTTCCACTGCGCCGGCGTGGCGGACCGCACATTCTGCATGAACAGGCGGGTCCGCCTGGGCAGCATGCCGTGGGGGTAGAGCATACTGACCGGCAGCACCGGCCCCTGCCAGTCCGCCATACAGAGCTCAAAGGCCTCGGGGTGGGCCTGCAGGCGTTTTTCCGCCAGCCAGTGGGGGATCAGGCCGACCCCGCGACCGGCGGCAATGGCATCGCCCTGGACCGTGTACTGGTCGACACTGAACCGGCCGGCCCGGGGCATGATCGGATAGGGGCCGTGCACCGGGTGATTCAGTACCACGCCGGCGTTATCGGCTCCCAGCATGTCAATCCAGGCATGTTGGTCCAGGTCCGCCGGCGATTCCGGGCAGCCATGCTTGCTGTAATACGTCCGGCTGCCATACACCCCCTGGGTCAGGTGGCCCAGCAACTCGCACCGGAAATTGCCCTCCGGTGGCGCCCCCAGCCAGACGCAAACCCCTTCCACCAGTTCCTCAGGGGTGGTCCGCTGGGTCCGCACGGACACACTCAGGCCCGCGTGCTGGTCCCGGAAGCGCTCCACCATGCGGGCGAACCAGCCCCGCACGAAGGCTTCGTGGCAACAGAGCTCCAGTGTGCCGCTGACGCCCGCCCGCAGCTCATCCAGCGCATCGTGCCCCTGCGAGACCAGCTCCAGGATTTCATTGCTGTAGCGGTAGAACACCCTGCCGGCATCGTTGGGAAAGATACGCTTCGACTGCCGCAGCAGCAGGGGCTGGCCCACGGCCTCCTCCAACTGACGGATACGGCGACTGAGGGTGGACTTGGGCAGATCCAGGTCGCGGGTACTGGCGGTGAGGCTGCCGGTTTTCACCACGGAAACAAAGGCTTCCAGCTCTTTCAGGTCGTACATGACGGCGATCGTTCCAGGTTATGCAACAGGTCGTGCCAATCTATCAGCTTTATCAATTTAATGCGAACAATTATCATTAACCGACTTGTTGCCATGGTCGCCCGTTACAGCGGCCTTCTGTCGGAGAGTTCCCTGTTATGTCATACCTGAAACACCCTCGGTTGTTCACCGCCCTGCTCTCAACCCTTGTCCTCGGAATCCTGAGCGGACCGTCGCACGCGGATACCCGCACCATCACTACCGCCTTTGGTGACGTGGAAGTGGACGGCCGGCCGGAGACCGTCGTCACCCTGTATGAGGGCGCCCTGGACTCCGCCATTGCGGTTGGCGCTCAACCGGTGGGCGCGGTGATCACCCGGGGTGGCCAGAACGTGGCCAACTACATCCAGGAAGCCGCTGGCGATATCGAGATTGTGGGCACCCCCGGAGAGACCAACCTGGAAGCGGTCATCGCCCTGCAGCCGGACATTATCCTGGCCTCCGCCTGGACCAGCGAAGAGCAGTACCGGCTACTGTCCCGTATCGCGCCGACTATCGTGCTGGACGTTCCCGCCTACCAGGACGATACCTGGAAGCGCGAACTGACCCTGTTCGCCCGCGCCCTGGGCCGTGAGAACCGCGCCGCAGACGTGATTGCCAGGGTGGAGCAACGGGCCGCAGAGGTTCGCGCCCAGGTGGAAGCCGCCACCGACGGAGGCCAGCGGGATACCGCCCTGGTGCGCTGGATGCCCCAGGGTCCGCTGGTGATGGCCGAAGGTCTGTTCTCCGCCACCGTGCTGGCCTCCGCCGGCTTCGAGGTGGACGACGCCGACCTGGTGAAGGAAGGTCGCCCCCACAGTCAGCCCCTGAGCCAGGAAAACCTGTCGCTGATGGACCATAGCTGGATCTTCCTGGCCACCCTCAATGAAGACGGCCGTGAGGCCCTGGCAGTCGCCCGTGAGGCGCCGGCCTTCCAGCGCCTGGAGGCCAACGACACCGACCAGATCGTACCGGTGGATGGCACTCTGTGGACCAGCGCTTCCGGCCCTCTCGCCGCCCTGGCCATCCTCGACGACATTGAGGCCGCACTGAAGTAATCCATGGCCGTCACCCCCAGAAGCACCCTTGCATCCAGTGCCCTGACACCGCCACTTGCCGTGGCGGTTTTTTTCGTTGTGGCCACTGCCCTCGCCAGCCTGCTGTGGGGCGCCGGACCGGTGTCGGCCATCGACGCCCTGCCGGTGCTGATCGGGCAAGGCACCGAGGAAGCCCGCTTTGTGGTCACGGAACTGCGGTTGCCCCGCCTGGCCACCGGCCTTGTCGTCGGCCTTGCCCTGGCCGTGAGTGGTGCCCTGCTGCAGGCCCTGACCCGCAACCCGCTGGCGGAACCCGGCCTGCTGGGGGTCAGTGGCGGCAGCGCCTTTGCCGTGGCCATTGCCATCCTGCTGGGGGCCAGTTCCGCCACCATGACCACGCTGGTGGCCCAAAGCGGCGCACTGGCCGGTTGCGCCCTGGTGATGCTGGCCACCCGCTCCCGGGGCCTGGCAGCGGACCCGGTGCGGCTGGTGCTGGCCGGTGCCACGGTGACCGGCCTGCTGCTGTCGCTGACTTCCGTGTTAATGCTGGCGGACCAGCGGGCGGCGGACGAGATACGCTTCTGGATCACCGGCAGCATCGCCGGTACGCCGCTGTCCCACCTCAGGGCGGTGGGACCGTCGCTGCTGGTCGCCGGCGTACTGGTGGTGTTGGTGGCCTCACCACTGGCGGCCATGTCCCTGGGGGAGCGGGCCGCCATGGGTCTGGGCCACAAGCCGGGCCGCATCCGGCTGCTGGTAATCATTGCGGTTGCCCTGCTGGTGGGTGGCGCCACGGCCCTGGCCGGCCCCCTGGCCTTTATCGGCCTGGTGGTGCCCTTTATCGCCCGCGCCCTGGCGGGCCCGGATATCCGCAAGACCCTCTGGCTATGCCTGCCCATCGGCCCGGCGCTGCTGCTCCTGGCGGATACCATGGCACGGGTGGTCGCGGCTCCCTCGGAGTTGCCCCTGGGCGTGATTACCGCGCTGATCGGCGCACCAGTGCTGCTGATGATTGTCCGTTCCGGGCGCATGCCGACGTTATGAGGATCACTGCCATGACCCTGCTGACCGCCCGCCAACGCAATGCCTCCGCCAACCTGGGCCTCGCCCTGGCCCTGATGGCGGCGGTTACCGCCTCCCTGGCGCTGGGCACGGTGGCGGTGCCTCCCGAAGCCATACTGGATGTGCTGGCGGGCGGCGGCGATACCATCCACCAGTTCGTGATCCGGGAGCTGCGGTTGCCCCGGGTGCTTGCCGGCGCCCTGACCGGTGCCGCCTTCGCCCTGGCCGGCTGCATGATGCAGACCGTGGCCCGCAACCGCCTGGCAACCCCGGGCATCATCGGCATTGATAACGCCGCCACCGCCTTTGCCGTGGCGTCGGTGGTCGGCACCGGTATCGCCGTGGCGCCATCGGCCATGGCCCTCACGGGCGCGGCCGCCGCCACGGCCCTGGCCTTCGGTCTGGCCGGTGCCAACGGCACCCGTGGCTACCGCTTCATTATCGCCGGTCTGGGCATCGGCGCCATTGCCGGAGCCGTCACCCAGGTGATGCTCAGCCGCGTGGCCATTGACGCCGCCAATGCCGCCTTCCCCTGGACCGTGGGCAGCCTGAACGCCCGGTCGGAAACCGCCGTGCAGGTGCTCGCCATCGGCCTGGCGATCGGCTACGGGCTGGCCATCGCCCTGGGGCCGGCACTGACCACCCTGCAATTCTCCGATCCGGTGGCCATCAACCTGGGCACCCGCCTGAAACGGACCCGCGCCCTGAGCCTGGCCTGCGCGGTATTACTGACCGGCCTGGCGGTCGCCGTTGCCGGCCCCGTGGGCATGGTGGCCCTGCTGGCACCGGAGCTGGCCCGTGCCCTGGGCCGTGCCGGCAAGGTGCCGCTGACCGCCTCGGCCCTGGCCGGTGCCGCCTTCATGGTGGCGGCGGACCTGGTGGGCCGGCTGGCCCTGGCGCCCCTGGAACTGCCGGTGGGCCTGGTGACCGCCATTGCCGGCAGCCCCTACCTGATCTGGATACTTGTTAAACCCTCCTCCCGGAGCCTGTCATGACCAACGCCGACTCAACCCCCAAGCTGGAAGCCCGGGGCCTGACCCTGGCCCATCGCCATACGCCGGTGATCGACCAGCTCGACCTGACGCTCCCCCCGGGTCAGGTGACCGCCATTGTCGGCCCCAACGGTTGCGGCAAGTCCACCCTGCTGAACGGACTCGCCCGGGTGCACGCCCCCGCTGGCGGTGCGGTGCTGCTGGACGGCGGCGATATCCACAGCCAGCCCAGCCGCGAGGTGGCCCGCAAGCTGGCCCTGCTGCCCCAGGACAATTCCGCACCGGAGGGGCTGACCGTGACCGACCTGATCCGTTTCGGCCGCCAGCCCCACCAGGGTTGGCTGCAGCGCTGGACCAACGACGACCAGACCGTCCTGGAGCAGGCCCTGGCGGCGGCGGACCTGGCGCCACTGGCCGATCGCCCCCTGGATACCCTGTCCGGCGGCCAGCGGCAACGGGCCTGGATCGCCATGAGCATTGCCCAGCAGACGCCCCTGCTGTTGCTGGACGAGCCCACCTCCGCCCTGGACCTGGGGCACCAGATCGAGGTGTTCGAACTGATCCGCCAGCTCGCCCGCCAGGGCAAGACTGTGGTGATGGTGGTGCACGACCTGGTCAGTGCCTGTCGCTATGCCAACCACCTGATCGCGATGACGGACGGCACCATTCAGGCCCAGGGAGCCCCTGGCGAGATCCTGGACCGGTCACTGATCCACCGGCTGTACGGTGTCCACTGCGATGTCATCCAGGACCCGGCCAGTGGCACCCCGGTACTGGTCAATCTCCGCAAGGCACCGTAAGCCCTTGGTCATCCAACTGTCATGAAGCTGTAATCGCCATAAGTTATAAATGCGACCACATTTATTTCTTCGGAGATGCAGTAATGTCCGAGAATGCCTCCCTCCTGGTAGAACAACTCTGGCAACTCAAGCGGCTGGTGGATCGCGGCGAATGCAGCGATATCCAGTTCGTGCACCTCAACAACCTGTTGCGGGAACCCAACTACCGGGCCGATGTACTGCGTCGGGCGGAGAGTTCCGGCTCGGACAAGGTCCGCAAGCTGGTGAAGGACATCCGGGACAACGACCCGGGCAAGGCCCTGATGGCCAACCCGGACAGCCGCCAGGCACCGTTCCGGGAGCCCGAGGAGGAAAAGCCCCGCAAGCGCCGCCGGCATCTGGTCTGGGTTGCGCCGGTCCTGGTGGCCGGTGCCGTAGCCACGGTGGGATTCACGGCGCTGGAACCCCAGACCATCCGCATCACCGACGACATCACCACCGCCACCACCTGGGAAGGTGACAAGACCTACGTACTGGAAGATATCGTCTTCGTGGACAACGCCAGCCTCACCATCGAGGCGGGTGCCACCATTCGGGGAGAGAACGGTGCCGCCCTGATCGTGACCCGGAACAGCCAACTCTTTTCCCGTGGGCGTCCGGACAACCCCGTGGTGTTTACCAGCGCCCGGGACGCGGGTACCCGTTCACGGGGCGACTGGGGTGGCGTGGTGTTGCTGGGTAATGCCCCGGTCAACCAGCCCTCCCCCCAGATCGAAGGCATCCCCGACAGCGACCAGCGGGGCAGCTTTGGCGGCACCAACACCACGGACAGCTGTGGTGTGGTGGAATACACCCGTATCGAGTTCGCGGGCTTCGAGGTGTACCAGAACAATGAACTGAACGGCCTGACTCTGGGCGGCTGTGGCAGCAACACCATTATCCGCCACGTCCAGGTTCATCGGGCCCTGGACGACGGTATCGAGATGTTCGGCGGCACCGTGGACCTGCAGCATATCCTGGTGACCGGCGCCGCGGATGACAGCATCGACTGGGACTGGGGCTGGCGCGGCCGGGTTCAGTTCGCGGTGATCCAGCAACACGCGGATGTCGGCGACAACGCCTTTGAGGGGGACAACAACGGCGACCAGCACGAGGCAACGCCACGCTCGGAGCCGGTATTCTACAACGTGACCCTGGCCGGTACCGGACAGAGCGCCAAGACCCATCGGGGCATGGTGCTGCGCGAGGGCACCGGCGGGCATTTCCACAACATGATCGTCGACAGCTATGCCATCGAGGCCGTGGATACCCGTGACGAAGCCCGTGCCCTGGCGGGCGGTGGCATACTGTCCTTCAGCCACAACATCCTGGCCAGCACCGGCAGCCTTGCCGGCCAGCAGCGTGAACAGGGTGAGAACGACGATGACTTCGGCTTCGACGAGCATGCCTGGCTGAGGGAGCCGGAGCACCAGAACCAGGTCCGGCTCGACAGTGCCCTGCACCCGGCGGCCCGCAACCCTACATCCCCGGACTTCCGGCCCCGGGTCCCCCTGAGCGACATGCCGGCAACCACACCACCCAAGAGCGAATTCTTTGACGAATCCGCTGCCTACTCCGGCGCCATCAACCCCCGTAACCCCGGTGACTGGCTGGAGGGCTGGACCGCCTATCCCGAATCCTGACCCCGGGAGTCCGGGCGGCAAAACGTGTAGAATGCTCTCTTTCCGGAACCTCCGGTCACCTGCCCTGCCCGGCGGGTGACCGGGTTACCAGCAGTAAAGAGAGGCGCCATGAACCAGGTTATCGATCTACTCAAATCCCACCGCTCGATCCGCAAGTTCACCGACCAGAGCATCCCCCGGGACCTGTTCCTGGAGCTGATCCGTGCCGGCCAGAGCGCGGCCACCTCCAGCCATGTGCAGGCCTACTCCATTATCCATGTAAAGAACCAGGCCAACCGGGAGAAGATTGCCGAACTGGCCGGCGGCCAGCCGTATATCGCCACCTGTTCGGATTTCCTGGTGTTCTGCGCCGACATGAAACGTCCCACCGACTCGGCGGAGCGCACCGGTGCCGAGGTGGTGCGGGGCATGACCGAACAGTTCCTGGTGGCCAGCGTGGACACCGCGCTGATGGCGCAGAACGTGGTGGTGGCCGCCGAGTCGGCGGGCCTGGGCATCTGCTACATCGGCGGCATCCGCAACAATCCCTCGGAAATCAGCGAATTATTGCAGCTCCCCGACCATGTCTTCCCGGTATTCGGCCTGTGCCTGGGCTACCCGGACCAGGACCCGGAGGTAAAACCCCGCCTGCCGGTGGAGAGCATCCTGATGGAAGACGTCTACCGGGAGGACGAGGATTCCGTTAACCGGTTCGACGACACCATGCGCACTTACTATCACCAGCGCACCGGCGGCAACAAGGACACCAACTGGTCACAGCAGCTCAGCCCGCTGTTCAATGCCAAGCTGCGCGCCCATATGCGGGAGTTCCTGAAGAAGCGGGGCTTTGACCTGAAATAGGCGTTATCGGCTCACTATTCCCAAAAAAATGAGCCGTTAGGAAAACCCTAACGGCTCATGATGTTCCTTATGACCAGGAGCAGGCTTTATTCCGTCGGCAGCCTGTAGTCCTTGAAGTCGTCGCGGAGTTTCGCCTTCTGCAGCTTGCCAGTGGCGCCGTGGGGCAGTTCGTCCACGAACACCACATCATCCGGCAGCCACCATTTGGCAACCCCCCGCTCTTCCAGGAACTTGAGCACGTCCTCCCGGGTAACATCGGCATCCTCGTTCTTCACCGCCACCAGCAGCGGCCGCTCCTGCCACTTCTCGTGGCGGACACCAATGACTGCGGCTTCCGCCAGGCCCGGATGGGCGATGGCTTCGTTCTCAAGGTCGATGGAGCTGATCCATTCGCCACCGGACTTGATCACGTCCTTCACCCGGTCAACGATCTCCATGAAACCGTCCGGGGTGATCACGGACACGTCACCGGTATGGAACCAGCCGTCCTTGTCCAGGGCCTTTTTGGTGGCTTCGGGGTTTTCGTAGTAACCGCTGATGACTGCGTTGCCGCGCACCAGCAGTTCCCCCTGGGACTCACCGTCATGGGGCAGTTCCTTGCCTTCGGCATCGACGATCTTCATCTCGACACCGAACACCAGTCGGCCCTGGGAGGCCCGCAGACGCAGTTCCTCGCTCCAGTCGCCCTCACGCTGGCTCGGGCGCGGTGTTGCGACGGTACCCAACGGGCTCATTTCCGTCATGCCCCATCCCTGGATGGCCTCGACACCGAAGTTGTCGCGGAAGTCCTCGATCATGGACCTGGGTACGGCGGAACCGCCGATCAGCGTGCGTTGCAGGGTGCTGAACTTCTTGCCGGCCTTTTTCATGTATCCCAGCAGACCCAGCCAGACTGTGGGTACGCCCCAGGCATCGGTAACCTTTTCATCTTCAATCAGGTTCGCCAGGTTCTCGCCATCCAGGCCCGGACCCGGGAATACCAGCTTGGTGCCGGCAATCAGGCCGAAATACGGCGTCCCCCAGGCGTTCACATGGAACATGGGGACCACCGGCAGGATGGTGGAACGCTCATCCAGTGGCAGGCCGGACACCGTCAGGGCAAACAGGGCATGGAGCACGTTGGAGCGATGGCTGTAGAGCACGCCTTTCGGGTTGCCGGTGGTGCCGGAGGTGTAGCACAGGGATGAAGCAGTGTTCTCATCGAACTCCGGCCAGTCGAACTGGTCGGGCTCGTCCTTGATCAGGGTTTCGTAGCAGTAGACCCTGGGCAGGTCCGTCTGGGGCATGTGCTCTTCATCGGTCATCACGATGTAGCCTTCCACATCCGGGAAATGCTCGTGGAGCTTTTCCATCAGCGGCAGGAAGGTCAGGTCCACGAAGATGAACTTGTCCTTGGCGTGATTGATGATGTAGATGAACTGCTCCGCCGGCAGTCGCGGATTCATGGTATGGCAGATGGCCCCCATGCCGGAGCTGGCGTAATAGACTTCCAGGTGCCGGTAGGTATTCCAGGCGATGGTGCCGATCCGGTCTTCCTCGGTAACACCCAGCTTCTTCAGGGCATTGGCCAGTTTGCGTGTGCGCTGGGCCAGTTCCGGGTAGGTGTACCGGTGGATGGGGCCCTCGGTGGTACGGGATACGATCTCCTGGTCGGGGTAGTTCCCGGCCGCGAACTCCAGGATCTGGGAAATGAGCAGGGGGCGTTGCATCATCAGGCCATGCATCGGGCGTCTCCTTTGTTGTTATGGTTTGATATCAGGTTGATATCGGGTTGTTATGGTTTGGGTGTCAGGTCGGCGAGCAACCGCTTTATTTTGAACACATACGATATAGCCACAGGTTGGATCCTGACAAGCCGCTTATATATGTTTTTCTCAGATTTCTTTCTCCTGCCCCTCATTGTAGCCAATCCCCCCGGGCAATTCCGGCAAGCCCGGAATATCCAGGGAATCCCTGACTAACCGGGAAAAATCCAGCCTCAGGAACTACATTGAAAATTGAACCAGCTTATTGAACTTTCAGGGATTCCGAAGGTCCATGCATCCCTATCATTAAGGTAAGCATCCCGTTAGTAACAGAGAGAGACCGATCATGATCCAGGACAACGTTGACCGATACGGTTCCATCAGTCGCCTGCTCCATTGGGGCATGGCCCTGCTACTGCTCTGGCAGTTCTCCTCCGCTGCTGCCAGGATGCTGGCGGAGGACACCGCCGTCGAGCAGTTCCTCTGGTCAACCCATAAGCCCCTGGGCGCCCTGTTACTGACCCTGGTGGTCATCCGTATCCTCTGGGCGCTGGTCAACGCCAGCCACCGGCCGCCTTCCATCAACATCGCGGCCAGGGCCGGCCATATTGCCCTGTACCTGCTGTTGCTGGTGATCCCCGCCATTGCCCTGCTGCGCCAGTATGGTTCCGGACGCAGTTTCGAGCCTTTCGGCATCCCGCTGTTCCCCGGTTTCGAGGGCAACGAAATCGCCTGGATGGAGGCCCCGGCCAACCTGCTGCACAGCTGGCTGGGCTGGCTTCTGCTGGTGATGGTGATGGGTCATATCGCCATGGTAATCGTGCATCGCCGCTCACCGAACCACGAAGACGTGTTGAGAAGGATGATAAAAAGCGACATAACGTGACACAGACTATGTTTTTCAGCGCGCTGAGGGAGTAGGTTACGCGACTCGCCCGTTCGCACCGGTCATTGGTCAGACGGGCTACAAACTCCCAACGAGGATGGCATCATGGAAGACTCTCCGGGCAGGACGCCCGCCAGCGCACGACTGGAGCTGTCCCGCCTTACCGACTACCGTCGTTACACCTACGCCGTGGCCTGCCTCATGGCCATGGCCATTTTCTTCGTCAGTTGGCTGTTCCGGCATCCCCACGACCTGTTTATCGCCATTGGCTACCCGATCTTTTCGGTGATCTACGGTGTTTCCTGCGTCCTGCTGATTCATGGGCGGGTGCGCCTGCGGCTGCTGGAAGTGGGCCTGGTGTCGCTGATCGCCGTGATCGTGCTCAGCCGGCTTGCCTGGCACTTCATCGCCGGCGATCCGTTCGGCGCCAACTTCCTGCCACTGGTGTCCGGCCACTACTGGGCCGTGGGGATGCTGATCGTCGTGGCCTTTATCGCCCTGGGCTTCCGGGCCGGGATGGCAGTGGCCCTGGTGACCTTTGCCTTCTCGGCGCTGCTGGCCACCGGCGCCTCCCTGAGCTGTACCCTGGACGGATCGGCGAGCTGTTCAGATGCCATGTATTTCCTGCGTATCCACTTTTTCCTGCTGACGCTGCTGACCCTCACCAGCGCGGGCACCTTGCTGCGGGACCGTACCTTTGCCGCCATCGCCCGTACCGAATTGCAGGAACGCCTGGACGTCACCGACAACCTGACGGGCCTGGCCAACCGGCGGGGGGCCCTCGAGTACCTGAAGAAGGCCACCCATACCGCCAGGCGCAGGGACCAGCCACTGTCGCTGACCCTGGTAAACCTGGATTATTTCCGCCGGATCAATCACAGCCAGGGTCATGAGACCGGCGACCGGGTCATGACCCTGGTGGGAAAGTTACTGGCGGAAGCCCTGGGGCATGACAGCCTGGTGGCCCGGTGGGGCAGCGATGAGTTCCTGGTGGTCAGTCCCGGCAAGACGGAGGGGCAGGCCCTGCACAGCGCCGAACATTGCCGGTGGCGGATGGAGCATTTGCCAATGGCGGGACTGGCCGTTACCGCCACGTTTGGTGTCGCCGAGTATCATCCGGAGCGGGACCTGGACGACGCCCTGGTCCGGGTCGATCAGGGGCTGGCCCAGGCGAGGAGCCTGGGCCGCAACATTGTCGCCACCGCACCGGCGGAGCAACCAGCCCCCCACACCTTGCGACGCCACCGACGGGAGGATGCGCCGACGGCGTGAGAGAGCTCAACTCAGCCCCGAAAGGGCCGGTCTAGAACAGCAACCCGGGCAAGAAGGTCGACAGGAAGGGCACGTAGGCCAGCACCATCAATCCCAGGATCAGTGCAATCAGGAACGGTACGATGGCGCGGCTCAACCGGCCGATGGATACCCCCGAGATGCCACAGGTGGCAAACAGCGTGATACCCACCGGCGGCGTTGCCATGCCGATGGCCAGGGCGACCACTGTCACCACCCCGAAATGCACCATATCGATACCCAGCTGCTGGGCAATGGGCGCAAAGATCGGCACCGCCAGCAGGATAATGGCACCGGTTTCCATGAAGGTGCCCAGGATCAGGTACATGATGATGATCAGCATCAGGATGATGTACATGTTGGTGGATATACCCAGGATGGCACTGGACGCCATCTGCGGGACCTGCTCGATGATCATCACCCACCCGAACGGGCTTGCCGCGGCAATCAGCAGCATGATCATGGCGGAGTTCAGGGAAGCCTTGTAGAAGATGGGCACCAGGTCACTCAGCCTGAGCTCCTTGTAGACGAAGAAGCTGATTATCAGCCCGTAGACCACGGCAATCGCGGCGGATTCCGTCGGCGTGAACGCCCCGGTCATGATGCCGCCGAGGATGATGATCGGCAGCAGCAGCCCCCAGACCGAGTCAAGGAAGGGTTGCCAGCGTTCTTTCCAGGTCCGTCTGTCTTCCGTCGGGTAGCCATGCTTGCGGGACCAGATCAGGTTCACACCAATCAGCAGGACCGCCAGGAATATCCCGGGGATAATAGCGGCGACAAAGAGCTGACCAATGGAGACGTTGGCCACAATGCCGAAGATGATAAAGGTAATGCTGGGGGGAATGATCACCCCCAGACAGGAGGCGGACGACACTACGGCCGACGCATAGGCCTTGGAGTAGCCCCGCTTTTCCATCTCCGGGATGGTCAGCTCACCCACTGCGGCAGCGGTGCCGGGGGCCGAACCGGAAATAGCCGCGAAGAAGGTACAAGCCAGGATGGAAACCGCAGCCAGTCCGCCGGACACATGCCCGAGCAGTGAGCTCGCAAGGCTGACGATACGGCGGGAGATCCCGCCCCGCTCCATGATCGACCCCACCAGCATGAACAGGGGGATCGCCAACAGGGGAAAGGAGTTCACGCCGGCAATCATCCTCTGGGGCAGGATACCGATGGGCGCCATGCCCGAGGCCACCAGACTCGCCAGGGCGGCAATGGCCAGGGCGAAACCGATAGGAACATTGATCAGGAACGCGATCAGCAGTGTCGCAACGAGGGCAAACAGCATGGTCAGTGGCTCCCCGACGCGGTGAAGCGTTTCCAGGCATCGCCGATTTCCAGGCTGCAGTAGAACACCATCATGGCGCCCATGACCGGAATCGACAGGTACACCCAGCTCATGGGAATCCCCAGGGCCGGAGACGGTTGGCCATCCGCCATCTTGACGTTCTGCCAGCCGTAATAAACCATGAATCCGGCAAAGACCAGGATGGCCAGATTCACCACGATATGCATCAGGGGAGCGGACTTACGAGGCAGCAGATCGACGAATATGGTGATGCCGATGTGTATCCCTTCACGCACACCAATCGCGGCGGCCATGAAGCTGCACCAGATAAATATGAACCGGATAAGCTCCTCGCTCCAGGAGGATGCACTACTGAACACATAGCGCATGATCACCTGGTAGAAAGTCAGGCCGGCGATCGCCATCATCATGATGACCAACTGCCATTTGACCAGGGTATTGAAGTAGTGAACCAGGCCTGAATCGTTTGTTGTCTTCACGTTTGCCATCCCGACATCGTCACCGTTTATTATTGGAAATGACGCCGGGGGAAGCGTGAACTCCCCCGGCATCAGACTTACTTGGTGTTGAGGATGCGCTGGACCAGTTCCCTGGCCTTGTCGGCATCACCCTCGCCGATGGTTTCATAGGACGTGGGATAGATGTCCTGCTTGGCAACCTCGATGAAGTCGGACTTGTCGACTTCGTTGATCTGCATTCCCTTCTCTTCCAGGACGCCACGGATCTCCTGCTCATAGCTGGCCAGTTCCGCCCGCTGGATATCACAGGCTTCCTTGGCCGCCTTGGCGATAATGGCCTGGTGTTCCTCGCTCAGCCCCTGCCACCAGCGCTCGGAGGCGATGAACTGACGGGGATAGTAGAAGTGGCCGCTCAGGGACAAGTATTGCTGGACCTCATAGAAGCGCTGGCTGTAGATGAGGTTCATCGGGTTTTCCTGGCCATCCACGACGCCCTGTTGCAGCGCCGAGTAGAGTTCGCCGAAGGACATGGGAACCGCCGACGCGCCAAACGCGTTCACCGTATCGATCATGACTTCGCTTTCCATCACCCGGACCTTCAGGCCTTCCAGGTCGGCCATGGTCTCGATGGGACGCTCGTCATTGGTGAAGTAGCGGAAGCCGCCATCGTTGTAGGCCAGGTGGCGGATGCCGACATCCAGGTACGCCTCCTGCACCTGCTGGCCGATGGGTCCGTCCAGTACCTGGTGGGCATGGTCGATATCCCGGAAGATGAATGGCAGGTCCCAGAGCATGGCTTCCGGTACGAACCGACCCATGGGGCCGTTTTCGACGTCACCCATTTCCAGGCTGCCCATCTGGACGCTCTCGACGATGGTCCTGGCATCGCCGAGCTGTCCGGCGGGATAGATGTTCACCTCAATGGCGCCATCCGAGCGTTCTTCCACCATCTCCTTGAAGGCGGCGACACCCACGTTCTGGGGATCCTCGGGATTGGTATTGCCATTATGGGCAAACTTGATGGTGACATCGGCGGCGGACGCCACGACCGGCACGGTCAGTGACATCGCGCCGGCCATCATGACAAACGCTGCGGTTATGGCAGACAGTTTACGGTGCATGTGGTACTCCTTGTTGTTGTTTTGCAATGGCGATCACACGAGTGACGCCGTGTTCGGATCAGGTTGGATCCGTCTTCTGGGAAATGACCATCCCCTGTGGGATGGGCCGGTTCGTTATCGTTGTTGTCGGGGTATTTTCAGTTCCTGTTGACCCAGAACTTCGGCTGCCCCTCCTGGAGGGTGCGGATGATCTCCCGGGACGCCTTCTTCCTCAGCTCCACCACGGAGGCCTCTGAGTAGAACGCGGCATGGGGTGTGATCACCGTGTTGGCAAGCCGCGACAGGGGCGGCGCGTCCGCCGGTGGTTCCGTCTCCAGCACGTCGATGCCGGCACCGGCCAGTCGGCCCTCCTCCAGAACCTCCTGCAGGTCCTGCTCGTTGATCAGCCCGCCCCTTGAGGTGTTGATGACGTACGCGGAGGGCTTCATCTTCTCCAGGTTTTCCCGATCGATGACGTGATGTGTATCGTCGGTCAGCGGCACATGCAGGGACAGCACATCGACGCTGGCCAGGAAGTCGTCAAAGTCGGTAACGCGGCGAATACCGTTGTCCCTGAAGGTGGCCTCCGGCGCGTAGGGGTCGTAACCCACCACGTCCATGCCGAAGGCGGCGGCCCGCCGGCCCACCTGCTGGCCGATCGCGCCACAGCCGAACAGGCCGAACACGGCGCCCCGCAGCGGGGGCATGGGCTTGGCATCGGCGATGCTCCAGACACCATCGGACACCTTACGGTTCAGCAGGCAGGTTCGACGGATCATGGACAGCGCCAGGGCCATGGTGTGATCGGCCACTTCATCCAGGCAGTAATCGGGAACGTTGGCCACCATGATCCCGGCTTTGGTGGCCGCTTCCAGGTCCACGTTGTTGAAGCCGATGCCGGCCCGCACGATGACCTTGCAGCGGGTGAGGCTGTTGATGACGCTGGCATCCACCTTGGCATAGACCACCAGCATGGCATCACAGTCACGGCCCTCGCGGATCAGGGTGTCGGCGTCCGGTGCGCTGGAGAACGTCAGCTCCGCATCGGCGAGCCCCAGTTCGTCCCGTTCGATGGCCGTGTCGGGAAAGATGCTATCGGTCATGAATACAGAGTACTTGGCCACGGTCTGCTCCTTTCAGAAATCGGGGAAACGCCGGCCACCGAAGGCCGGCGGCGTCTGGTCCGTCGCTTAGCCGGCCACCAGTTGATTGGTCAGCGAACCAATGCCGTCGATGGTGACGGTCATGGAATCGCCGGGTGTCACGGGACCAACGCCGTGGGGCGTGCCGGTCAGGATCACGTCCCCCGGGAGCAGGGTCATATGGGCCGAGATGTAGCTGACCACTTCGTGCACATTGAAGATCAGCTGGTTGAGGTTGGACCGTTGCCGCACCTCGCCATTCACGGTCAGCTCGATGGTGGTATCGGCCTGATTGATGGTGGGAACAATGCCCGGTCCAATCGGGCAGAAGGTGTCAAAGGACTTGCCCCGGGTCCACTGCTTGTCGCCCAGTTGCAGGTCACGGGCGGTAAAGTCGTTGGCACAGGTGTAGCCGAAGATGTAGCCGCTGGCCTCTTCCACCGACACGTTCTTTGCGCGTTTGGCGATGACGATCCCCAGTTCCCCTTCATAGTCCAGGCGTTTGCTGTGGGCCGGGGCGACAATCGCCTCCTGATGGCCGATCACCGAGGTGGAGGGCTTCATGAACAGCAACGGTTCCTTGGGCAGGGACTCGTTCATTTCCGCCGCGTGGTCCCGGTAGTTCAGTCCCACACAGACCACCTTGCTCGGTTCGCAGGGCGCCAGCAGGCGCACATCGGCCAGGGCCACGGAGCGCTCACTGGCGCTGCCACCCTCCAGCATGGGGCCGTTGAGATAGAAGACTTTGTCCCCTTCCAGGTAGCCTTCATGGATTTCTTTGTTGTTGTCGTTGAAACGCACGTACATCTTTTTATTCTCCAGCTTTGAGTTTATCGATCCCGGTCATGTGATCGAGTCTTTCCTGTACATCCAGCAGGTGGGACTGCATTTCGTGTTCGGACTCCGGCACATCGCCCCGCTTCAGGGCGTCCAGGATCCGGCGGTGATACTTGATGGACTCCTTCATCACCGTGGCGTCATAGCCGACCCGGGTCTGCACCTTGAAGATCAGCATGATGATGGAGTTGTAGAGAATGATCAGGACGCTGCTGCGGGAGGCCTTGGCGATCTGCTGGTGGAACGCGATATCAGCGATCACGAAATCGTTGTTGTTCTCCCGCTCGTCGGCATCGATCATCGAGGCCAGGTGCTGCTCCATCAGTTCGATGTCCTCGTCGGTAATGCGCTCCGCCGCCAGGCTCACCATGGTCTTTTCCAGGAATAGCCGCGCCTCGGTAATGTCCTCGTAGCTGGTGTCATCCAGCAGGATCTTCAGGGTCAGCGTCTCCTCCAGGATCGAGGAAAAGCTGGTGGTAATCACCGTGCCGGCATTGGTGCGCTTCAGCAGCCCCTGGAGCGAGAGGATCTTGAGCCCTTCCCGCACCGAGGCCCGGCTGACGGCGAACTGTTCGCAGAGCTCCCGTTCCCCGGGAATCCGGTCACCTTCCTTCAGCTCACCCTTGAGAATCAGCTGCTTGATCTTCTCAACCACCAGGTCGCTCAAGCTCTTTCGTTCCAGGGGTTCAATACTCATTACGCAACATGCCTCGATGAATCGGATAAAAATGCCTCAATGGATCGATGGACTGATGGTCTGACCACTCGATCTGGAATTAGCCTAGATTCGATATATTCAAACCGTCAAGCACTTTTTTTAATTTTTATATTGCAATAACGATACTTTTTGTCTCATTATCGAATAACAAAATCGATAACACCCTTGCCAACAGGCCCCAACACACCCGACACCAACAAGAGGATCAATCCATGACCCAACGCGTCGTCCTGCCCCGCATCCTGGAAACCGGACCCGGCACCCTCCAGCGCCTGCCGGACATCCTGTCCACCCTGGCCTGCCGCAACCCACTGATCGTGACTGACCAGGTCATGATGTCCCTCGGCTACGCCGACCGGCTCACCGATATCCTGAAGACAGCGGGCATGACCTGGGGGCTCTTCGCCGACACCGAGCCGGAACCCACTGAGAGTTCCCTCCTGCCAGCGGTGGAACAGCTCCGGCAGGGCAGCTTTGACGCCGTGGTGGCGTTGGGTGGGGGCAGCGCCATCGACAGCGCCAAGGCCATTTCGGTACTTGGTCTCCACGGTGGCCGCATGGCGGACTATAAGGTGCCACGGGATGTGTCCGAGCCAGCACTGCCGGTGGTGGCCATCCCCACCACCGCTGGTACGGGGTCCGAGGCCACCCGCTTCACCATCATCACCGATGGCGAGACCGACGAAAAAATGCTGTGCATGGGGCTGGCGTTCATGCCCTACGCTGCGATTGTGGACTACGAGCTGACCCTGTCCGTGCCCGCCCGGGTTACCGCGGATACCGGCATCGACGCCCTCACCCATGGCATTGAGGCCTACGTCAGCCGCAAGGCCGGCCCCTTCAGCGACCAGCAGGCCCTGGCGGCCATTGCCCTGATCGCGCCCAACCTGCGCCGGGTCTACCACAACCCCGAGGACCGGGAAGCGCGGGAGGCGATGATGATGGGCTCCACCCTGGCGGGCATTGCCTTCTCCAACGCGTCGGTCGCCCTGGTCCATGGCATGAGCCGCCCCATCGGCGCCCACTTCCATGTGCCCCACGGGCTCAGTAACGCCATGCTGCTGCCCGCCATTACACGCTTTTCCCTGCCCGGGGCACCGGACCGCTATGCCCGCTGTGCCCGGGCCATGGGCATCGCCGGGGCGGAGGATTCAGATGACAATGCCAACGACAAGCTGCTGGCGGAATTGCGCGCCCTGAACCGGGAGCTGGAGGTGCCCAGCATGGCGGCCTTCGGCATCGACGAGGCCCGGTTCATGGAACTGCGGCAACTGATGGCGGAACAGGCCCAGGCGTCCGGTTCACCGGGCAACAACCCCCGGGTACCCAGCCAGGCGGAAATGGTCGAACTTTACGAACAGGTGTGGAACCAGGAGTAACTCAGGATGCAGAACATTCTCGGACATTTTATCAACAACACCCACAATGCCGGCGACGGCGGGCGCACGGCCCCGGTCCACGACCCGGCAACCGGCGAGGTCCGCTGCCAGGTTGCCCTGGCCTCGAAGGCCGACACCGAACGCGGCATCCAGGCCGCCCATGAGGCCTTTCCCGCCTGGTCCCGGACGCCGCCACTGAGCCGGGCGCGTATTCTGTTCCGGTTCAAGGCCCTGCTGGAGGAACACGAGGACGAGCTGGCGGAACTGATCTCCCGGGAGCATGGCAAGGTCCTGTCGGATGCCAAAGGGGAGCTGACCCGGGGCAAGGAAGTGGTGGAGTTCGCCTGCGGCATGCCGCACCTGCTCAAGGGGGAACACAGCCGCAACGTGGGCAGCGAGGTGGACACCCATTCGCTGATGATGCCCCTGGGTGTCTGCGCCGGTATCTCGCCGTTCAATTTCCCGGCCATGGTGCCCATGTGGATGTTCCCGGTGGCGATTGCCGCCGGCAATACCTTTATCCTCAAGCCCTCGGAGAAGGATCCGTCGGTGGCCCTGAGGATCGCCGAACTGCTGACCGAGGCCGGCCTGCCCGAGGGGGTCTTCAACGTGATCAATGGCGACAAGGAGGCCGTCGATGTGCTGCTCACCGCCCCCCGGGTCGAGGCGGTCAGCTTTGTTGGTTCCACCCCGGTGGCGGAGTATATCTATGCCACCGGCAGCGCCCACGGCAAGCGCGTGCAGGCCCTGGGCGGCGCCAAGAACCACCTGGTGGTGATGCCGGATGCCGACCTGGACCAGGCCGTCAACGCGCTGATGGGCGCGGCCTACGGCGCCGCCGGTGAGCGCTGCATGGCCATCTCGGTGGCGGTGGCGGTCACCGATGAGGTAGGTGACGCGCTGGTCAAACGTCTGAAGGAAAAGGTACAGGCGCTGCGGGTTGGTCCGGGCTATGGCGTCGACACCGAGAACGACATGGGGCCGCTGATCTCCGGCGAGCATCGCGACAGGGTGCAGGGCTTTATCGACTCCGGCGTGGCCCAGGGCGCCAGCCTGGTGGTGGATGGCCGTGGCGTCGAGGTCCCGGGCCATGAAACCGGCTACTTTATCGGCGGCACCCTGTTCGACGATGTCACGTCGTCCATGGACATCTACCAGCAGGAAATCTTCGGGCCGGTACTGTCGGTGGTACGGGTACCGGATTATGACGCGGCGGTGTCCCTGATCAACGACCACGAGTACGGCAATGGCACCGCCATCTTTACCCGGGATGGGGATACCGCCCGCAACTTCGGCGACGACATCCAGGTGGGGATGGTGGGCATCAACGTGCCGATTCCGGTGCCCATGGCCTATCACTGCTTCGGGGGCTGGAAACGGTCGCTGTTTGGCCCATTGCATATGCACGGGCCGGATGGCGTCCGGTTCTTCACCCGCATGAAGACCATCACCAGCCGCTGGCCGACCGGTATCCGCCAGAATCCCGACTTCAACATGCCCACGCTGTAACCGGCGACAGGGGCCGATGCCCGACCAATGTCATGGTAGCATCGGCCTCTTTTCAACAACGTCTGGACAGGGATTCATGACCACCTCTCGCGACCACCAAACGGCGTCCCGCCGCGAAAAAGGCTCCTCGATCCTGCGGGTGCTGAATATCCTTCACCATGTCTGTACCGCCGAAAAAGCAACACCCCTGCCCGAGCTGATCGCCGAACTCAACATACCCAAGGCCACCGCCCACCGGCTGGTCCAGCAACTGGAGGAGCAACGCTTCTTCCAGACCAACATGCGCGGCAACCTGGTGCCCGGGCCGGCCATGCGCGCGATTGCCCTGGGTGTCATGAACAGCAACGAGATCAAGGTACAGCGCCAGGCCATCCTCCAGGGCCTGTCACACCGGATCGATGAAACCTGCGGCATTTCCATTCCCGACGGCACCGAGATGATCTACTACGACCGGGTGCAGGCCAACTGGCCGCTGCAGGTCCACCTGCCCATCGGCAGTCATGTGCCGATATGGGGGTCCGCCAGCGGCAAGCTCTACCTGGCCCGCCTGCCGAAGGCCACTCGCCGCCGGGTGCTCCGGAACCTGCCCCTGGTCAAACTGGCCCGCAACACCATCATCGACGCGGACCAACTGGAAGAAGAACTGGCGCAGATTCGCCAGACGGACCTGGGTATCGACAACGAGGAATTCATCGACGGCATGGTCGCCATCTCGGTACCGGTCACCCACCGGGACGGACGGCTGGCCGCCTGCCTGTTCTGCCACGCACCGGTCATCCGCAGCAGCCTGGAAGAGCTGAAGGCCCACGAGCCACTGTTACGGGAGGCGGCAGTGCAGTTGCAGGAAGTGCTGATTGATGCGGAAGACAGGGCTACGCAACCGTAGCCCTGTACCTCCAGAGGACTTACTCGAACGGCGGCTCGTCCCACCAGGGGAAGAAATCGGGCATGTCGGTGGACACCTTGTTGGGGAACTCCGCCGGACGCTTCTCCAGGAATGAGGTCACCCCTTCCTTCGCATCCGCCGATTCGCCCCGGGCCTGGATGGAGCGGCTGTCGATGCGGTGGGCGTACATGGGGTGCGGGGCCGCGGACATGCGCCACAGCATCTGACGGGTCAGGGCCACGGATACCGGTGCGGTGTTGTCGGCAATTTCCCGGGCCAGTTCGTAGGCCGCCGGCAGCAGGTCGTCGGGCTCATGGAGGGAGCGGACCAGTCCCTTCTGCAGGGCCTCCTCGGCACCGAACACCCGGCCGGTCATGCACCACTCCATGGCAGTCTGCATGCCCACCAGGCGCGGCAGGAACCAGGACGACGCCGCTTCCATGGTGATACCGCGACGGGCGAAGACAAAGCCGAACTTGGCCTGGGTGGACGCCAGACGGAAATCCATGGGCAGCTGCATGGTGGCGCCGATGCCCACCGCCGGGCCATTGATGGCCCCGATCACGGGCTTGAGGCTCTCGTAGATGCGCAGGGTGTTGGTGCCGCCGCCATCACGATAGACATCCCCCACCCTCAGGGATTCCCGGGACAGGTCGCCGGACTGGGCGTTACGGTCAAAGGTGGAACCGCCGGAGGCGAGGTCCGCCCCGGCGCAAAAGCCGCGGCCCGCGCCGGTGATCACCACCGCTTTCACATTGTCATCGGCGTCGGTCTCATCAAACAGGGCCAGCAATTCCTCACGCATCTTCGCGTTGTAGGCGTTGAGCCTGTCCGGGCGGTTCAGGGTGATGGTGGCAATGCCCTGGTCCACGCTGTACTGGGTTGTTTCAAGGGTAGGTAAAGCCATAAGGCCTCCGGGTGTTGTTATCGGAATCTGGAAAGATGGATCTGGAAGACTAAGCAGCCCTGCCGGATCTGACAAATGCATGATTTTGATGCATGTGTATTCGTGCTGCGAATAGTTCGTCCATCAAACCCATGGTGCCGGCGACTCAGGCATCCGGACTGAAGTAGCCCTTGATCCAGTCCACCAGGGTATCGGTGCTGACATCTGACAGAGCCGCCCGTTGGAATTCCTCAGCCATCTCCTGCTCTAGCGTCACGAACTGGTACAACAGGACACCGGGCTCCTCGTCGTGGAGGATCAGCAGGATTCGCCGGCGGGTGCGCAGGCAGTCAATGGTCATCACATCCGCCGGAATACCGGCATCCCGCATGCCCCGCCGAACTTCCACCACCGGGTTGATGTGTTCATAGGTCTGCTGGATGCGGGCATGGGCGTCGCTGGCCATATCCGACAGGCTTTTCAGGGGATCTTCAGGCATCGGGGGCTCCTTGGGTCTATACCCCGAGCCTAACAGAAAGCCCCCTGCCCGCGCTGCTACCCCAGCGCCCGGACCAGCGCGGCCACCAACTCCGCCTGGCGCCGGTAGCCGTTTTTCGACAGCAGGCTCTTGATGTACTGACGAACGGTATGGATCGACAGGGCTTCGGCCCCGGCGATCTGGTCCGGAGTCAGGCCCCGCATCAGCAACGCAGCGGTGCGCGATTCCGCCACCGTACAGTCGAACAGGGCCCTGAGCCTGTCCTCATCAATGGCGCGGGACGAGGAAAAACAGACCAGCTCCGCCAGGGCACCCTGGCCATGGCCGCCGTCATCCTGCAGGGGCGTGAAACACAGGGCGACACGCTCGTCTCCCGTGCCATCCACCAGCGTGATGGTGTCGTGAACGTTCATGCGAGCGTTGAAAACGCTGGTGGCAATGGCCGCCATCAGTTCCTCGTTGAAGCCGGCATGACGACTTCGCAGAACGGGCGCCGGACCGTCGGTCACAAACAGCCGGGGGTGATCCCGCAGTACCTCCCTGGCCGACGCATTGAGCTGTGCCACCTGGGCCAGCTCGTTGAACACCAGCATGGGCTTGCCCACCAGGTCCAGGGCGGCGGACAGGCTGCTGTTATCCGCCCGGGTGTGGTACAGCTTGTGGTGAAGGTTGATCGCGTTCTCGATATGGGGCGCCAGCAGGTTCATCTGCAGGATTTCCTGGCGGCTGTACGGGCCTTCGCTGCGATGGCGATTTGCCAGGAACACGATCTGGGCATCGCGCCCACGGGTCACCAGCATGCCGGCACTGTCTCCAAGGCCGGCTTCCGCCGCCCAGGCCCGGGTGTCATCGGTAAGCAAGTCCAGGATATCCACAGACGCATCACCACCGACCAGACTGTCAAAATGCCGGGGCGGAAGAGCGGTAAAGGTTCTCAGGGCTTCGTCTTGCCGGGGCAGGTCACTGTTGATAAACCACTGTTCAAACCCGTCCGGATAGCCGAAGGTCCAGCCATACATCATCCGGATGGGCGCCAGTGTGAGCCCCAGGATACCACCCTGGAGGCACCGGAAGTGGGACTGAAAGGCATCAAAGAAGGGCTGGAACCCGTTGTTATCGTTGAGGCAGCGATAGAGCGAGGCGACCAGTTGACTGTAACCGATGAAATCCCGCTCGCTGATGGCGCTGTCATCCGGCGCCTCCGGACTCCGCGGCAAGGCAGGTTGACCGCTCCCCGAGGTGGTTTCTTTCGGGTCCATGCAGAGAGTTTCCCGTCGATGGCGACAATGCCGCGTTTTCGAATCCTATTGTTTGTATATTTAACTTATATTTTATTGCACCCGGTATATCAACACCCGGTATGGCGCCTCGTCACAAACCATCGTCCCGCAGTTATCATCCCAGGCGGCCCCGCTAGTGTCCCGTCCGGGTAATTCGTTAGCCTACTGCGTGACGCTGAGGCTTCTGGCCAAGGCGCCAGTC